>CAMAPJ010000034.1 GCA_945860085.1 Synechococcus sp. UW140
CTCTCGGTTCCGTAGAGCTCCAAGAAATGGGGCAGGGACAGTCCGGACTGGAACTGGACCCGATTCATGGCCATGACAAACCTATCAATACTTGTGTACTAGCTTAGCCCGCTGGGGCTGCTTACGGAGTCTTCTGCCTAATCAAGTAAAGCTTTATAGTCAAAGGCACTGGTGGAGGCGGCGCTCCATAGATCAACTCCATCATAAGCACCAGATCCAGAGACGGAAAATACTACCCCGGAGTTATTCAGAAGCCAGTTTCCATTTACAGCGTCATACTCAAACGCATTATTCGTCGCCCACCAGAGAGTTCCCGGAGGCAGGAGGCCAGTAATAGCGTTGCCATCAAACGTGCCTGAAATGCTAGTTAGTTGGTATAAACCACCATGGGAAACAGCGGTTTCGGCGATATCAAATGTTCCTGATCCATTGGCCCTTGAGCCGGTGGTCGTCCAGTTGAACGTGAGGGCGCTGGCCTTTGAACAGCAAGAGAGAATGAGGCCTGCGAAAATTAAACAGAAAAAGGGTTTCTTCATTGATTAGACAAACATTTTAAAAACAACCCAAAGTCATAAGCTTGCACTTGGCACCACAAAGAGCAGCGCTATTGCACTCGGTCAAATGCGGAAAAACGTCAAATAAATTTGATCAAGAGTGTCAATCGGCGAACATACAGCTGCCAATTTCCACTGTCAGAAAATTCGGGCAATCTTTTGCGGCAAGCTCCCAAGGAGTTATTAGAGCGATTCCAACAACGCACGAGACCACAACCCGGCCAATTCCCAAAGGATGGGTCGGGGACGGCAGCGCCGCGCTTAAGCTGTAAATGCAAATAAACTGTAACCGGTCGAGTCCCCATTTGCGTCCTCGCTTCGCCCCTGGAATAGCAGCCGCCAACGAGGCATCATGCAAAGCCTGAGTTCAGGCCTTATCTCCCTCCACCACCCGCTTCCGCCTCAAAGCAATCCGCTGCTTCAACTGGCGCGAAAAGGCGGTGACGGCACCGAGGCCTAGGAGGGGGAGGGGGGCTGGAACGGCCCCAATATTCATCGTGATTGTGTCATTAGGCAAAGTGGTTGTATAAGTACCTGGGGAAAGGCCCAATGTTGAAAAATTTGCAGCCGTGAATGCCATTGATCCAGAGACATACGAACCCTGGCCACCACTATTACTCACAAAAGATTGGGGGACGTATATCGCATTACCGGACCCGGTATACGTAAGTCCGAAATAATCATCAGAGACAGAATTGGGGTATATCCAGTTATTGCCACTTCCATACGGAACTTAATTATAGCTAACTTGACCACCCCTGAGCACCAAAGCAGAGCCAGGACCAGTCAATGACAAGAACTCTCCAGACCCAGGTATAATCCCAGAAAAACCATAGTTTGCAGAGCCGACTACATTGAAGCCAGTCGTATCAAGTCGACCAGCGTAGGCAAATACAACATCATTGCCCTGCTCCAATGCATTGATAATTACAGCCGCCTTCATGGGAGGGCCACAAAAGCCAATAAGAGCTAACACTGCCAACGACGCGATCAGTGATTTATTAATAACGAACATCTTTTGAAAATAGATTATTTTAAATCGATCCTAGCAACTCAACAAGGCGCTGTCAAGAATAGCCGTCTATGCCTACATCACAAAGCAAGAGTCCCTACGATTAGATACAAAATATGTAACGATGACTACCAGGCCCTGGCAAGACGCCCTCGAAGGACCTAGGCCAATGCAGGCAGCCTTCTCAAATCATTGAAAATTCCTGCGCCAACTGAGCAGCTCTGAACAGGCCACGCCTTAACAGCCCGATCAAAACGACCCTGAACCATGGGAATGCCCGATCAAAAGCAGGGCAATTAAGGATCAACCAGACAGCCCATCGACCTCCCGCTTACGCCTCAAAGCAATCCGCTTCTTCAACTGGCGCAAAAAGGCGGTGGCGGCACCAAGGCCCAGGAGGGGGAGGGGGGCTGGAACGGCCGTAAAAGTGGGGGTAGCCCCATCATTCCAAGCTGAATTTTGGTTTTGAGCTGGATAAAATACTTCTAAAGAGCCGCCAGCGCTGCCATTACCATTCGAATAGGCAATGCCATCGATATCGCGATAGGCGCCATCATAATTACCAACAACATCGGAACGATTGGGATTGGAATTTTGCAAGATAAGCCGGTCTTGCCCTTGGTAAATGAAATAAGCCTGAACTCCTGTGCTCTCAACGACACCACCCCTAACGGCGATACCATTACCACCAGCGTAACTCAAGCTGCTGGTTGACCAATCCCCCCCGCTGCCAGGCCCAAAAGGAGCACTGGTCACCGTGGCTGTCATGCCGTTTCGATTAATGGTGTTGTCGATAAGATTATCAACTGTGCCGCTGATAGTTTGGCCAATGTAGCTACTATTGCTCGCACCCGTAACAGTAAATGACCAGTTAAAAGAGAGAGCTTTGGCTGGCGCACAACAGAGCCCGCCCAGAACACAGGCTATTGCGCAGCCCTGTAGGGCCCTTGTTGCGACACGGATCGAGGCCTTTGCGAGCATGGAAGGGGATGGATAGGAGGGGCATACCTGAACTATTCGTCATTGATGTTTGTCAGATTAAATGCGCTTAGCTTTTCTGTCAAGCGAATAGCTGATTTGGCAATTCGCTTCGCGATTGCCCCTTACTGGAGCCGAGTCCAATCCTCTAAAAACTGGACAAAACCCTTTAGTGAGAGTGCTTCTGCTTCAGGCGCCATGCTTGGGGCTGCCCTCCCAAGACAGGGGCCAACTAATGCTAGAGACTGGCCAATCAGACCACAAAAAAAAGGATCAACAGCCCCTCCCTAGGGCCATTGATCCTTGCTGACTGAAAATAGAGCCGGAAGGGCCCTGTGATTAATGGGTAGATCCAACGGTGCGGCTATTCAGCCGCTCGCCGCCTAAAGGAAGCTCACATCACTGGGCCGGAACTGATTGACGCTCACCCCCAGCAGGGAGATCCGATCACCGCCAAACAGCAAGGCGGCGTGGCCGTTTTCATTGATCACCTGCAGGCCGCCGGGGCCGGGCGGGCGGCCCCGCCCCTCAAATTGCAGGCGATCGAGGCCCACCTTGAAATCGCTGATCTCAGCGTTGATGCCGGTTTTGGCAAAGATAAAGGTGTCCGATCCAGCGCCGCCGGTGAGCAGTTGGCGGCCCGTGCCGGCCACCAGCTGGTCATTTTTCGTACCGCCAATCAGGGTATCGCCGCCATCGGAGCCCACCACCAGCTGGGGGGCCAAAGGGTCCTGCATCACATCACCGCCGCTGAGGCCGCTGCGGCGCTCGGTGTACACGAAGGCGTCGGACTGAATGTGCTTGGTGTCGGTGTCCTTAAGAATTAACGACGACAGGGTTGTCGATTCAATCTCCTTCAAGGTGGCCCCATCAAAGCCCTGGTTCTGATACCAGAGCCGATCGCCATCGCGCAGGGCTTCGAATTGCTTGCTGAGGATCACTCCGAAGGTTTGGCCCACCATCGCGCCGGCCTGGTGGGTTTCGGCCAGGCCGCCAATCCACAGTTCCACCTTGTTGACATCGCCATAGGCCGCTTTAAGGGCGGCGGCCGTGGTGGCATCGGAGCTGATCGCCTCAAAGCTGGTGTAGGCCTTCAGCCCCAGGGCCACCCGGGTTTCATTCAGGGTGCCCAGGCCCAGGTCCCGGCCCCGCTGGATGTTGATCGCCGCCAGATCCATACCGGCGGATGGGCCAAACAGAAAATTGCGCAGATCATCCACGATGTGCACATCGAGAGCGTTGGACAGGTCGCCGCTGAGGTGGCGCAGCAGGCCATCGGCGCCACTGTTGGTGATGAAATCAGCTGGTGCCTGGAAGAAGGCATCTTTGAGGGTTACGGACGTACCAATTTCGTTGCCCTGCTCATCGGTTTTTTCCAGGTTGGCCGACACAATCGAATGGCCAAAGCGGAAAGCAGCGCCGGCAAATTCCTCGCTCAGGCGCGCATCCACACCGGCCTTATAGCCCTGATAGGCCTTGATTGCCTTGTCGCCGAGCAGGTGGGGCAGGAATTCGTTGTAGGTGATGCGGGCAATCTCGGCCGACACAATCGCGCGGGCCTGGTCGTAGAGCTGGTTACCGCTCCAATCAGGATGGCTCAGCTTGAGCTTGTCCACCTGGCGGTTGTGTTCACGCAGGAATAGGGTTTGCAGGGCGGTGAGATCGGGATTCTCGGAAACGCGAAAATCACCAGCGACAAAGGCCCCATTCACGATCGGAAGATTCTTGCCCGCCGAGGTGAGCAAATAGCCATTGGCATCGCGCAGGCTGACGGCCGTGATGGCGTCGGATCCGTAGACCATCGAGCCATCAATCCAGCCGGTCACATTGTTGGTGGTGCTGGCGGGTTTGCCGGCCACCCCAGTTAGCGGATCAATCACCGAGCGGGTCATGCTGATTGAGCCACTCAGCACCGCATCACCACTGGGTACGGCGATATCGATGTGGTTGACGCCATCGGTGAGGGTCAGGTTGATGTCGTGATCAAGGAATTGGCCCCAGGCATACATCATCCCCGAGAGCCCTTCCTTATTCGGAGTGGCACCATTGCCAGCCACCACCAGATTGCTCACCGTGCGGGCGTTGGGCAGATCGGTGCGCAGGGAGGAAATGCCGTCGCTGAAATGGGCTGGGCCCAGGCGGCTGAAATCAGCGCCGAGGGCATTTAAACCCGTGTTAGTGAGATTGTTGCCGCTGCCATCGATGGAGCGGTAGCTGATGCCAGTGGGCTTGGGCGGGGTGCCGCCGCGGGGGCCACCCGCCTGGGGCGCCGGCTGGAACGGGGAAGGGGGCAGCGGCGCTCCAGCGCCGCCCAGGCTCTGGGGTGTAAGCAAGTTGGGCTGGGCAGGCGGCTTGCTGCTGGCCATAGCCGCGGTGGAACTGCCCGGCGCTGGATTGGTTGGCGCTGAACCAGGGGCCCCGGGCAGGGGAGCCACACTGCGGCTTGACCCGCCACTGGGCGGGGCGCCCCCCAGGCTCCAATCAAAGGGATTGCTTCTAAAACGACTGACTTGGGGAGCCTTGGCCATGGGTACGCGTTGCAGCACCCAGCTACTTTTCCACGGCAGTTTTGCTGCAATGTGACCGAATCAGAGCCAGATGTGTCCAGATGTGCCCGCTGTTAGGGGCTTGAGTCACATCCGCTCACACCTTGGCGTCTCCTTGGCGGCCCCGGGCCAGCCAAGGGACCAGCAGGCCTGGGATGCTGAGACCAGCGAACGATTCACAGGCCAGTGCCGAAGCAGAGGTTGGCGATATCAGGCGGGGCAACCGCCAGCTCCAGGGCCCCAGCCTCTGGCGCCCTGGAGCGCAAGGCGGGGGCGGGCGTCCATGGCTAAGCCCTACAAGGTCTGGCTGGTGGATGACGATGCCGACCTACGCGAAATGCTCAGCGCCTATCTGCAGGGCCACGGCTATGACGTGCGCTGCTTTGAATCGGCTGAACAGTTTTGCTCCCGCCTTGAGATTCAGCGGCCCGATCTACTGGTTCTGGATCTGATGTTACCGGGAGAAGACGGCCTCAGCTTGCTGAGACGCCTGCGCGATGCCCGCGATGATCTGGCGATCGTGATGTTAACGGCCAAGGGCGATCCAGTGGATCGCATCATCGGCCTGGAGCAGGGCGCCGATGACTACCTGGCCAAACCTTTTTTGCCGCGCGAACTCACCGCCCGGGTGGATTCAGTATTGCGGCGCCGTTCCCAGGCGCCGGTAGGGGCACCGGTGGTCGGCTCAGAACCAGTGGTGTTTGGCCATTGCGTGCTCGATCTCGAAGCCCGCACCCTCAGCTGCAATGGCGAACGGTTGGCGATCACCAGCGGCGAATTCAGCCTACTGATCGCCTTTGTGCAAAACCCCTATCGCCCCCTGTCGCGGCAACGGTTAATCGAAATTGCCCGGGGCCCGAGCAGCGACACCGACCTGCGCAGCATGGATGTGCAGGTATCGCGCCTGCGCAAGTTGATCGAACCCGATTCCAGGAAACCCCGCTATCTGCAGACGGTCTGGGGATCGGGCTATGTGTTTGTGCCCGAAGGCAAGTTTCGCGATTGATGGGCGAACATTCAACCCTGAGCTGGCCCCGCAATCTACGGCTACCCTTAATTCTGAGGCTGCTTTTCACCTTTGGGGGGGCCTGGCTCGGCAGTTTGTTGTTATTACGGGCGATCCTGGGTTCGAGCCTGGAGCAGGCCCAGATCCGCCAAGCGGTTGATAGTTTGTCGCGCACCATCATCCTCAGTGAGCTAGCCCTAGAGCGGTATCCGCCCGAGGCCGTGTCGCGGCTGAGTGGGCTCAGTTTGGTGGTGACCCGCTCGCCCGTGCCAGTCCGGCGGGCCATTGACGATCACCTCGCCAAGCAGGCGGCCAACCTGCGCCAGCGGCTCTGCCAACCCCTGGGCCGCTGCCCCGAGGTACTGGCGATCAATCAGCCCCAGCGGGGGGTCTGGATCCAGCTGCAGTCCTCGCTGGAACCGGTTTGGATCCTGTATCCCCTGCCCCTGCCAGGCCTGATCAGCCGCGATCCCCTCACCCTTTCGATCTCCCTGATTGGCGCCGGCGTGGTGGCGGCCGCCCTGTTTCTCACCTTTGAAGTGCAACGGCCGATTCGCCGGCTGGTCAAGGCGATGGCCTTGGTGGGCAGCGCCCCAGGCGCCCTCTCGGCCGCGACGGCCCCGGACAAACGCCCACTCCAGATCGATGGCGCCCTGGAAGTGCGCCGGCTCACCGACCACTTCAACGCCATGCTTGCCCGGCTCCAAGCCGGCGATCGCGAGCGCCAAACCATGCTCGCCGGTATTGCCCACGACCTCAACAGCCCGATCACCCGCCTGCGCCTGCGGCTCGGGCTCAGCTCGCCCCTGAGCCTCGATGGGGCGGCCCTGGCCAAGGTGACCTCCGATCTCGATGCCCTCGAGCGCATCACCCGCCAGTTCCTGTTATTTGCCGGCTCCGGCTCAAAGGAGCCGTTTGTAGAAGTGCCGCTCGATGCCCTCCTAGAAGAGTTGTCCGGCCGCTATGACGAAGGCCTGATCGAGCTAGAGCTGGAAGCCGTCACGGCGGCGGTGCAGCCGGTGGCCCTGGGCCGCGCCATCGCCAACCTGATTGACAACGCCATCGCCTATGGCCTGCCGCCGGTGCGGCTGCAATTGCTCTGCAGGCCCCCCCATACCTTCATGGTCCATGTGGTGGATGGCGGGCCCGGCATCCCGGAGCACCTCTTCAGCAAGGCGCTAGAGCCGTTCCAGCGCCTGGATCCCGCCCGCCGCGGCGAGGGCCATTGCGGCCTGGGGCTGGCGATCGCCCAGCGCATCGCCCAGCAGCATGGCGGCCGCCTCGAACTGACCCGGCCGCCCGGCTGTGGTGGTCTGGGGCTGTGCGTCAGTTTTTCGGGGCTGTGTCAGCCCCCCGATGGGGCCCAGCCGGTGCCGCCCCGGGGGACCTAGCCGATGGCGACCGCCCCTCCATGGCCCCGGCCCCCGGCCCAAGCCCGGCCCCAGGCCCAAACTCGGCCCCGGCCCCCAGCCCGGAGCATGTCCCGGAGCCGATCCCGGCTGGGGCGGATCCTGGCCTGGGGGTTGCTGGCGATGGCGTCCACGGCCCTGCCACTCACGGCCGCCGGGGCCCGGCCGCCCGGCCCTAGGGAGGGAGGGGCGGTGTTGCAGCAGTTCAAGCGCCTGGAGTTGCAGAAGCTCGAGGAGGCCCTAGAGCTGGTGCGCTCCTCCCAGCGCTGCGTCAGCCAGGCCGCCAGCCTCCAGGGCCTGCACGAATGCCATCGCCGCGAGCGGGAAGCTGACTGGCAACAGCGCGAACGCTTCCATGCACGCATCGAAGCCCTGCGCCTCCAATACGGGCTCGATCGCCACGGAGAAGGGCCCTCCCCGACCCGTCGGGGAGAAGGCCGGCCGTCCTTCGGGGGCGGTGGCCAGCCGCCGGGGAGGTTTGATCCGGGCTTCCGCTGACGACCAATCGGCTTCAGCCGGGAAGACTCTGTGGTCGCCTACTCGCGGTTCGAGCCGATCCCGGCCGGCTTTGCTCCAGGGCCCCTGGAACCTTCCTGTAAGCCCAGGGTTTCCTAGATTTCCAGAACCAAGCCTCAGCGACTTCATCCACCGGGTTCCGCTCCAGTCCGGCACGCTTCCCCCCCTTCCGTTCCTTTCCCCATAACCCCATGGCTGACCTCGCGGCGGCACCCCAGGCTCCCGGCGCTGCCCCAGGCAATGCCCCAGCAGGACAGGCCCCAGCCGGCAACATCCGAGCTGGGAACGCTGGGGACGAGGTGGCCCTGAGCGAGCTGGCACGCCTAGGCCTACTGCGGCCCTATCTGCGCCAGCAACTGATCAGTGAGCTGGTCGATGGGGACACGGAGCCCTTCAGCAACGAGGACTCCCAAGCGGCCTTCCAGGCCTTCGCCCAGGAGCGCCAGATCACCAGCCAGGAGGTCCTGGAGCGCTACCGGGTCGAGCAGCTCCTCAGCCCCCAGGCCCTGGAAGCCCAAATCCTGCGACCCCTACGCCTGTTGCGCCATGGCCAACGCCATTTCCGCGTCAAGGCCGAGGCCCGCTTCCTCGATCGCAAAACCGAGCTCGATCGGGTTGTTTACAGCCTGCTGCGGCTCAAGGACCAGGGCCTGGCCCGGGAGCTGTACCTGCGCCTCGACGAGGAAAACGCCAGCTTTGCCGATCTGGCAGCGGCCTATGCCGAGGGACCAGAGCAATCCACCCGCGGCATCGTCGGACCCGTGGCCCTCACCCAGGCCCACCCGGCCCTGGCCGATCGCCTGCGCACGGCCAGCCCGGGGCAACTGCTGGAGCCGTTCCGGATTGAGGACTGGTGGGTGGTGGTGAGGCTCGAATCGCTCACACCGGCGGTGTTCGACCAGGCCACGGCCGGCCAGATGACCCAGGAACTGCTGGACCAGTGGCTCAATGAGGAAGTGGAGCGGCGTCTGCAGCCGATCCGCGCCAGCCTGCCCGCCCCGGCGCCCCAGGCGGACCAGCCCGCCGCCACTCCCTCCTCGGCAGCGCCTGCAGCCCAGCTGCCGGCCTGAGTCCCGGAGCAGGATCTGAGCAGTGTTACTGAGAAGTGTTACTGAGCAGAGTCACAGAGCAGAAGCGATCGCAGCCAGCCGGGTTGGCCAACAGGCGGCGATCGCTCCCTTGGGCCGGTTTGGCCCAGGTTGGCCCAGCCCTTAGGACTCAGCGGCAGGATCCCCCTCTTGGCCCCCCAGCGACAGGGCCTGCACCGTGAGGGCATAGGTCATGGTCGAGCTGACGTCCG
This sequence comes from Synechococcus sp. UW140, assembly GCA_945860085.1. GTDB lineage: Bacteria > Cyanobacteriota > Cyanobacteriia > PCC-6307 > Cyanobiaceae > BAIKAL-G1. The sequence goes on from CAMAPJ010000034.1 coordinate 9,322, forward strand.
TGCCCCGATAGGTGCCCGTGACGGGGGCCGCCAGGCGGTGATCGGGGGCCGTGGCCAGCACCAGGTGGCCATCGGCCACGGCCAGGCCCAAGCTGGGGTCGTAGCCGCGCCAGCCGGCCCCGGGCAAATACACCTCTGCCCAGGCGTGGAGTTCGTGCTCACTCACCTCGGGCGGGTGGTGGATCGAATACCCACTCACGAACCGGGCCGCCAGGCCCTGGCTGCGGCAGGCCGCCACAAACAGCATGGCGGTGTCACGGCAGGCACCGCTGCGGCCGGCCAGGGTCTGCTCGGGCGCCATCGGCTCGCCCTCGAAGCGGCCCACGTGCTGGAAGTCGTGGTGGATCCGGTCCGCCAGCTGGATCAGGAAGGCCGCCGTGTCTTGATCCACCGCCGCCGCCTGCTCTGCCGCCCAGGCGGCCACGGACCCTGCCGCCCAGGCGGCCACAGACCCTTCGCCCGCCCCAGGCCCCAACCCCAGCTGTGCCTGAAGGGATGCCCCCCTGGGCGGGATTAGGTAGGCGGCCAAGGCAGAGGCTTCGGCGGCGGGATAGCGGGCCGGCAGCCGTTGGGCCGGCGCAAAGGTGATGATCCAGTCGAAGGGGTTGGTGCGCAGGGTGCGTACCCGTGCCTCCATGGTGATGTCGAGCTGGTCGCGCTCCTCGGTGAACCAGCAGACCAGGGCCGCGCTGCCGTCGGCCTCCTGGATCGAACTGCGCCCGGCCGGTTCGGCCTCGAGGCACACGCTGTGGGAGAGCAGCTGCTGGCAGCAGTCCTGTTTGGGGGTTAGCCGCAGGGTCATCGGCTCCAGAAACACCGGTCGGCCGTAGACGTAACGCAGATGGTGGCGAATCGAAAGCAGCATCGGCTCAGGAGCATCGCTGGGTGAGAAGGGCCACGGGCACCAGCCTGGCTTCAGGCTGACCAGGCGGCCCCTGATGGGCAATCGCCAGCATTGGCTTGGTGCTGTCAACCAAACATCAGCACCCTGCATACGGTTGAAGCAATCCGTCCCCAGGTGGCATGGCGCCCGAACGATTCTTCCTAGAACTGGATCCACCTGCCGCTGTTAAGGAAGCCTGGCCCCATGTGGTGATCGTTGGAGGCGGATTTGCCGGCCTAAAGGCCTGCCATGCCCTCGCCGGTCAAGCAGTGCGCGTCACCCTGATTGATAAACGTAATTTCAACCTATTCCAGCCCTTATTGTATCAAGTAGCCTCAGGATTGGTGTCCGAAGGCGATGTGGCCTCGCCCCTGCGTCAGATGGTGGGCCATGCCCCCAATATCCAGATCCTGCTCGGAGAAGTGGTGGATCTGGATCCAGAAGCCCGGGAGGTGGTGTTCAACAACTACCGCTATAGCTACGACCACCTGATCCTGGCGAGTGGCTCAGGCAGCAGCTATTTCGGCCACGAAGACTGGCGAGAACTGGCGCCACCGATGAAAATCCTCGAACACGCCGATGAGATCCGCCGGCGCATCTTGATGGCCTTAGAAGAAGCGGAGCAAACCAAAGATCCAAACCGCAGGCGTTTTCTGCAGACGGCGGTAGTGGTGGGGGCCGGCCCAGCTGGCTGTGAACTGGCCGGCTCCCTGATTGAGTTAATGCACCGCGCCGTCAGCCGCGATTTCAAACAGCTCCAGGCCGATCTCTGCCACGTAATCCTGGTGGATGCGGTCGATCGGGTGCTGCCCACGATGGATCCGAAGTTGTCGGCCACCGCCGCCAACTACCTCACGGCCAGTGGCGTGCAATTGCAACTGGGCTCGATGGTGGAAGCGATTGAACCCGGGCGGGTGCGGCTCAAGCCCGGCGCCAGGCCCGATGGGCCCCGCTCCCTGGAGGCGGCCACGATCTGCTGGACCGCCGGCGTGCGCGCCTCCCGCCTGGGCCGGCTACTGGCCGAGCGCACCGGCTGCGGCCTCGATCGCGGCGGGCGAGTGGAAGTGGATGCCGATTTTGCGATTCCGGGATACCCCGCCATCCGGGTCGTGGGCGATCTCTGCGCCTACCGCCACACCGCCGATGGTCAGGCCCTACCCGGTATGGCCGGGCCGGCGGTGCAAATGGGCGGCTGGGTGGCGCGCGACATCCTGGCGATCGGCGAGGGGCAGCGCATGGCGCCCTTCCGCTGGACCGATCTCGGCACCATGGCGGTGATCGGTCCCTTCTATGCCGTGGCTGACTTGCGCGGCCTGCACGTGAGCGGCCTGCTCGGCTGGATCCTCTGGGGCCTGGCCCACCTGGCCTTCATCCCCGACACCGAAAATCGCATTTCCCTGCTCACCAAATGGCTCTGGCAAATCGCCACCCGCCAGCGCACCGCCCTGCTAATCACCGGCCGCCCGGACCAACACATCGGCGTGGATGTGGGTCTGGAACGGGCGCCCGCCTGCCCGGAGCCCTTGGAGTCCTTGGAGTCCTTGGTGGAGGAGGAACGGCTGGATCAGCCGGCGAGCCTGGCGGCCTGAAGATCAGGCTTCCCCGCCCGCTAACGCCGTCCCCAGCTCAGCCACCACCGAGGCCTCCGAGCTGTCGGCGTGGACGCCCTCGCTGACCACCCGGGTGGTGACCTCATCGAGGTAGCTCACCAGGGTTGTATTGAGCTCCTGAAATTCGGGCCAGAGGGTTTCATTGAGAAAGCGCCGGGGGATGCGGGCCATCACCGTTGTGTAGCGCTGGCGAGGGTAGCGGTAGGGCTTGATGTCATAGCGGCGCAGCAGCGCCACAAACAGCCGCCTCGACCAGGGATCCCCCAGGCTGAAGCGGTGCTCGATCGGCGGATCGGCCGCCGATAACTCCGCCAGCCGCTGCCGCATCCGCTCTAGGGCATTGGCTGCCGCCGACTTCTCCCCCGGGGTGGCGGCGGCGGCGTGCAGCCGCTCGATGCTTTGCAGCTTTTCGATCAGGCGCTGCTCGTTGCTCATGGTTGGCGCTTTCGGATCGCAGTCAGGGGTAGGGGCTAGGGCCTAACTGGCCCTGCCACCGGCGTTAACCAGATTCACCCGATCAACCAGCCCCCACCCCAGCGGCTTAAGCCGATCAGCGCACGAACAGCAGCTCCTGGTAGGTGGGCAGGGGCCAGATGGCGTCGTCGACGGTGGCCTCCAGGCCATCGACGGCTTCGCGCACCTTGAGCATCAGGCCGAGCAAGCTGTTGGCGCAGTAGGCGAGGTGCTCAGCAATGCCGCCATGGGGGACTTGGGCGAGGGCCTGCTCCAGGGCGGTACACTGGCTCACCAGTTGCTGGTTGAGACTGGAGATTTGGCCGGCGATGGTGCGGTCGGGGTGGAGCCCCAGTTGCTCCTGGTCCCGCAGGGAGCGGGTGAGGGTTTCCATGTAGCCCATCACCACCGGATAGATCTGGGTGCGGGCCATGCGCAGAACCAGCTTGGCCTCCACCTCGATCGCCAGGATGTACTGCTCGGCATACACCTCAAAGCGGCTTTCCAGCTCTAGGGGGCTGAGCACACCCTGGCGCTCGAACAGCTCGCGGATATCGGGCCGCTGCAAAACCGGCAGGGCATCGGCCGTGGTCGGCATGTTCTCCAGGCCCCGCTCCTCCACGGCCATACGGTGCCATTCCGAGGAATAGCCGTCGCCGCCAAAGATCACGGCGCTGTGCTCCTGCATCACCTGCTTGAGCACGGTGAACGTGGCCGCCTCGAGGCTGACGCCGCCGGCGAGCTGGGACTCCAGCTGGCCTGAGATCCATTCCAGCGAATCGGCCAGGATCGTGTTCATCGCCACTAGAGGGCCAGCAACCGATTGGCCGGAACCCACGGCCCGGAATTCGAAACGGTTGCCGGTGAAGGCGAAGGGGGAGGTGCGGTTGCGATCGCCCGGATCCTTGGGGAAGTCCGGCAGGGTGTCGACACCCAGTTGCATCAGGCCACCGGCGGTGGAGCCCTTCAGATCACCCGCCTTGATCTGGTTGAAGACATCTTCCAGCTGACTGCCGAGGTACATCGAAATGATGGCCGGCGGCGCTTCGTTGGCGCCGAGGCGATGGTCGTTGCTGGCGGTGGCCACCACGGCGCGCATGAGCGGTCCGTAGAGATGAACCCCCCGAATCACGGCTGCGCAGAACACTAGGAACTGCATGTTGTCGTGGGGGGTGTTGCCGGGATCCAGCAGGTTCCCCTGGGTGGCATTGCCCACCGACCAGTTGACGTGCTTACCGGAGCCGTTGACACCGGCGAACGGCTTTTCATGCAGCAGGCAGCTGAAGCCATGGCGCTTAGCGGTGCTTTTCAGCACCGTCATCGTCAGTTGCTGGTGGTCAGTAGCGACGTTTGCGGCTTCAAAGAAGGGCGCAATTTCGAACTGGCCGGGAGCGACTTCGTTGTGACGGGTTTTGGCCGGGATGCCGAGCTTGTAGAGCTGACGCTCCACGTCCTGCATGAACACCTGAACCCGTTCGGGGATGGCGCCGAAATAGTGGTCATCGAATTGCTGGCCCTTGGCTGGGGCGGCACCAAACAGGGTACGGCCGGCTAGCAGCAGGTCGGGGCGCAGGGCCGTGAAGGCGTTATCCACCAGGAAGTACTCCTGCTCGGCGCCACAGCTGGAGTTCACCGGCGCAATCTCGCTGTTGCCCAGCAATTTGAGCAGGCGCTGGGCCTGCTTGTTCATGGCGGCGTTGGAGCGCAGCAGCGGCGTTTTCTTGTCGAGGGCCTCTCCGGTCCAGGAGACGAATACCGTCGGGATGCAGAGGGTGAAGCCGTTAGGGGTTTCGAGCAGATAGGCCGGGCTGGTGACATCCCAGGCGGTGTAACCCCGGGCTTCAAAGGTGGAGCGGATACCGCCGTTGGGGAAGGAGGAGCCATCCGGCTCGCCTTGCACCAGCAGCTTGCCGGTGAATTCGGCAATGGCCGAGCCATCGCGCTGAGGGGCGATAAAGCCGTCGTGCTTCTCGGCGGTGAGGTTGGTGAGCGGGTAAAAGACGTGGGCGTAATAAAGGGCACCGCGGCTGGTTGCCCAATCCTTCATGGCCTGCGCCACAATATTAGCCACCGAAGTATCAAGCTTTCCGCCTTCTTTGATCGTGCGCTGAATCGATTTAAAGACGTCTTTCGGCAGCGCCGATTTCATCTTGTCCAGCGAAAATACATCGCTAGCCCAAAGCTCCTGCAACGACTGAATTGGTGCCGTCTTGGCAGGCGCCCGATTCAGGATGTGGGAGATCGCGTCGAGGCGGGGTTGGGAGGGCATTCGAGTGGAACTTGCTGTTCACTCACCCAACTCCAGCATGGCGCTGGGCCGTTGTCATGGTTGTTACAGGACGATCTGGCCGCGCAGGCCAATCAGGTCGGCAGACCTTGACCAATTCAAACAAAATCGTTGCTGACTGCCCTTGGCTAACCCAAAGGCCGTCCCCGGGATCAATGCCCTAGGCATCACCGTGGCTTCGGCTCCAAGCCAGGGTCGGGGGCTGGCTGGCGGACAGGGACAGGGGCCAGGGCTGGGCGCCTCCCGCGGCTACGGCGGTGGCAGAGCCCGGGCGCAAGGGAAGCAGGGCCGCGCTAGCGGTCAAAAGGCAGTAGGGGCCCAGGGGCTCCGGTTGCCTGGTCTGCAGCGGCTCGGCATCGCCAGAGGAGCTGCCCTGGGGATGGGGCTCCCGAAGCCAGAAGGAACGTCGCATCACGACCGCGAAAGGGGGACTGGCTTCAAGCTGGCCCAGCCGGGCTGAACCTGTCATCACCAGGGCTCTGCTGATCGGGACATCGACACCATCCGGACGCACACCCTAAAAATGGTGTCCCGGTCAACAGATCGACTAGATCACGCCATTAAATTGCCGCTACGGGGCGCAGCAGCAGCGATGCAGCAGGGGAGCTGCAGGAGAGCTGCAGGAGAGCATCGTTCTGCCGTTTCTCATTGCAGCGGTGGAGCGACCGGCGACCCAGATGTTGTCCTAAAGCCAATCGCCACACGGCTCACCCCGCAGTCACTCTGGCGCCGAAGCAAGGCCACAAAAGCCCCAGGCGGCCCAAGACCGGGAGCCCGGCACCGGGGGAGCCTGTTGTGTCCCCTGTCTCGGACACGGGCCGTTTTGGTAGCCGATCGCTCCGCGCGGCGTCCTAACAAGGGGGACAAAGGATCCAAAACCCAGCCTGCGCCATGCCTGCAAACGCCGCTGCGACCAGTCAAGGAAGGGCACTTGCCGCAGCGATGCGGCGCCATCTCTTCTATAGCCAGGCTAAATCCTCCAGCCTGGCCACGCTGCACGACCACTACCGGGCCCTGGCCCTGGCCGTGCGCGACCGGCTGCTGCAGAACTGGGTGGATACGGCCGACACTTACACAAAAGCGCACGTTCGGACGGCGACCTACCTCTCGGCCGAATACCTGCTGGGCCCGCACCTGGAAAACAACCTGGTGAACCTGGGCCTGCGCGAGGCCGCCCAGCAGGCCTGCGCCGAACTGGGGCTCGACTTGCAGGAGCTGATTGCCGAAGAACCGGAACCGGGCCTAGGCAACGGCGGCCTCGGGCGGCTGGCGGCCTGCTTCCAGGAATCCCTGGCCAGCCTGGAGCTGCCGGCGATCGGTTATGGCATCCGCTATGAATTCGGCATTTTCCGCCAGCAGATCACCAAAGACGGCCAGGTGGAAAGCACCGATCCCTGGCTGGCCCGGGGCAATCCTTGGGAGGTGATCCGGCCGGAATGGAGCTATCCGGTGGTGATCGGCGGCAAGACAGTGATGGGTGTGGCCTACGACACGCCGATCCTGGGCTACGGCGTTCACACCGCCAACACCCTGCGCCTCTGGTCAGCCCAGGCACCGGATGCCTTCGATTTCGCGTCCTTCAACGCCGGCGACTACACCCGCGCCGTGCTCAACAAGGTGCAGTCGGAAACCCTTTCCAAGGTGTTGTATCCCAACGATGAACTGGACCAGGGCAAGCGGCTGCGCCTGAGTCAGCAGATCTTCTTCGTGTCCTGTTCCCTGCAGGACATGTTCCGCATCCTCAAGGGCCAGGGCATGGCCGTGACGGACTTCCATAAGAAATACGCCGTTCAGCTCAACGACACCCACCCGGCGATTGCCGTGGCCGAGTTGATGCGCCTGTTGATGGATGAGCATGGCGTCGATTGGGATACGGCCTGGAGCATCACCACCGCCAGCATCAGCTACACCAACCACACCCTGTTACCGGAAGCCCTGGAAACCTGGGGAGTGGAAATCTTCGAGCAGCTGCTGCCGCGCCAGCTGGCGATCATTTATGAGATCAATGCCCGCTTCCTACGCATGGTGCGCCTGCGCTATCCCGGCGAACCTGAAATCCTGCAACGCATTTCCCTGATCGAAGAAGGGGCCCAGCGACGGGTGCGCATGGCCCATCTAGCGGTCGTCGGCAGCCACCATGTCAATGGCGTGGCGGAACTCCACAGCGAACTGGTCAAGGAAAACCTGTTTGCCGATATGGCCAGGCTCTGGCCCGAGCGCTTCACCAATGTCACCAATGGCGTCACCCCCCGGCGCTGGATGGTCGTTGCCAACCCAGCCCTCGCCTCCCTGCTCGATGAGGCGATTGGCCAGGGCTGGCGCAAGGATCTAGACGAGCTGCAAGGGCTGGAAGCCTTCGCCGATGACACGGGCTTCCTGGACCGCTGGCGCGCCGTTCGCGACCTGGGCAAGCAGCGGCTGGCCACCCACATCCATCGCGAACTGGGTGTGCTGGTGGATTCCAGCTCCCTGTTTGATGTGCAGGTGAAGCGGATTCACGAATACAAGCGTCAGCACCTGGCGGCCCTGCAGATCGTCGAGCGCTACCTGCGCATTCGCGCCGGCGAGGATCTGCCCGCCCGCACCTTCATTTTCGGCGGCAAGGCGGCCCCTGGTTACGCCATGGCCAAACTCATCATCCGGCTGATTGTCGGCATCGCCGATGTGGTGAATATGGACCCGGCCATGGAGGGCCGGCTGCGGGTGGTATTCCTGCCTAATTTCAGCGTCTCCCTGGGTCAGCTCGTTTATCCGGCGGCCGATCTCTCCGAGCAGATCTCCACCGCCGGCAAGGAAGCCTCTGGCACCGGCAACATGAAGATGGCCCTGAATGGCGCCGTCACAATCGGCACCCTCGATGGGGCCAACATCGAAATCCGCGACCAGGTTGGCGCCGAGAACTTCTTCCTATTTGGCCACAACGCCCGCCAGATCGAAGAACTCAACCGCAACGGTTACCACCCGATGCCTTGGCTGGAAAACGAACCCAAGGTGCGTGAAGCCATGCACCTAATTAGCTCCGGCTTCTTCAGCGAAGGCGAGGGCAGCTTGTTCCAGCCCCTGCTGGCCAATCTCTCGACCACCGATCCCTTCCGGGTGATGGCCGACATCGGCGACTACCGCCGCAGTCAGGATGCGGTCGATGGTGCTTGGCTGGATCCGCGCCGCTGGAATCGCATGTCCCTGTTGAACACGGCCCGCTGCGGCTTCTTCAGCAGCGACCGCTCGATCCGGGAGTACGCCGAGCGGATCTGGAAGATTCAGCCGGCCCCGGTCAACTCCTGCAGCCTGGTGCAAGCCACCGAGTCCTAAGCGGGGGCCGACCCAGGGGATGGCTGGATCACCGGTCCATGTCCCGGAGCCCCAGCAACTCGGCCCCCTGCTGGTGGCCGACAAGCCCTCCGGCCTGCTCTGCCAGCCGGGGCGAGGTCCGGCCCTGGCCGATTCCCTGCTGACCCGGTTGCGCCAGCGCTGGCCCCAGGCCCAGCTGGTCCACCGGCTTGATCGCGACACCTCAGGACTGTTGTTGCTGGCCCTCGACCCCGACCTACACCGGGCCCTGAGCCAGCTGTTCGCCGAACGGCTGGTGAGCAAGACCTACCGGGCCGACGTGCTGGGAGTGCCGGCCCAGCCAGCCGGCAGCATCCACCTGCCCCTGGCCCGCCTGAGCCGCCATCCCCCCCTTTACGGCCATGACCCGACCGGCAAACCCGCCCACACCGACTGGCAGCTGCTCACGGCCGGCCCAGGCTGGAGCCGCTTGCAATTGCAGCCCCAGACCGGCCGCTCCCATCAGTTGCGGGCCCACCTAGCCGCCATCGGCCATCCGATCCTGGGGGACCCGCTTTACGGAGCCCAGGCCGAAGGGAAGCAGGGCACGGCTTTCCCCGAGACTGGCTTAGGTGCCCAGCCAGGCTTAAGCCTGGAGATTGGCTTAAGCCTGGAGGCTGGGGCCAGCCGGGTCCCGTGGGCCCCGCGCCTGCGCCTCCATGCCACGGCCCTGGCCTTTCGCCATCCCGTTAGCGGCGATTGGCTGCAGTTCCATTCCGCCTGTCCGTTTTGAGCCATCCCCCTTCCGTGGCCCTGCTCGGCTACCTGGCCGCCAGCCTCACGACCGTGAGCTTCTTTCCCCAGGCGATCAAAACCGTGCGCAGCGGCGATACCAGTGCCATTTCCTTGCGCATGTATGCCCTGTTCACCCTGGGCATCAGTTGCTGGGGTGTGTATGGCCTGCTCACCGCTGATGGCCCCCTGATCGTGGCCAATGCCATCACCTTGGTGCCGGCCGGCCTGATCCTGGAGCGCAAAGGGCGCGCCCTACTAGCGGGCCGGCGCCGGCGCCATTAAACGTCAACCAGAGATCAAGGGCTGACGCAATAGCGCCCCTCCTGAGGAGCCGATATCCTGCGAACACTGTCATCGCCAAAGGCACCCTCTATAATGATGCCAATGAAAATAGCATTCTCGATGCCAATGACCCCTTCCTCAATATCTTCTGCGTGCTCTGCACATCATCCCAGGCTGCAGCCCTGCAAGCGGGCTATGCAGGCACAACCTACTCCGGCAAATACAAGACTCCTAGTTTCCCCTTCTGCGATAAGGATGGCAATAGTGGCTCAGGAGCGAATCTGCTTCCCCAGCTGAACTTCGCCATGACCGGAGGATCCGGATCAGGCATGAGCGTGAATTTGAACTACTGCCAGGCCAGTGATGTGTCGGCAGCCAAACCCTGTAAAGCAGCGGGGCTGGTCAAGTCGGCCAGCGGCTGCGCGATAACTGGAGTCGCCTGGCCCAGTTCATCGAGAGTGAAATCATCCTCTCTGAGCGGATCCCGACCTATCCTGCTGTGATTGTGGCTAAGGCTGGAAGTGGCAATGTTTGTGGATATGTACCAAGCGATATCAACATATCCTTAGTTCAAGATGACAGCAACAGCGTGATTCTCTATGCCCTGCAGCCAGTCGCCAGTGGTGATCGCCAAGGCGAGGTCCCAATCTCCTGAAGCGTTGCGGCAAACTCGACAGCCATGGCTCCCTACCAGGAGCGATCACCGATCAGGTTCTGGCCGACGGGGTGGTCTCCTTGACGCCCGTGATCACGGTGGAAACCCTCCATAGCCTCTCCACTGCTGGGCGCAATGTCACGGTAGATCTCAGCCTGACAACGCCCACAGGCTCCTCCAACTACACCGGTCGATTTGGCGGCCAAGCCCGGGTGAATCCCGCCTATAGCTTTCTCAACGACCATGCCAATGAAGGCAGCCTCGATCTCTGCGCCGCCGCCGGGATCCCCTGTGGCACTGGTACCTTGCAGTTCACCAGCAGCAATTGTTCAACTGGATCGACCTGTGATCTTGCTTTCATCCATCCATACCATCCAACCGGAACCAGCACGATCTTGGGCAGCAGCCTGCCTGAAGACGTGGTCTACTTCCCGGACAATCAGGCCCTCTATACCCTCTATGGGCTCAGCGGCTCCTTCCCCTGCACCCGCCAGCTGTGCACCGTCTCCAGCTCCACCTTTGGCACAGTGACCATCAACCAAGGCGATGTGCTGATGTTCCAGGATGGGGACCTGCGGTTTTAGGGGCGGGCGCTCATACTGAATAATTACGATGCAGCACAAGTCATTTGCCCGGACTCGTTAATTGCAATCGCAACGCCTGTCGTTGCAGCGGGAAGCGTGGCCCCCAGGCAATCAACTGCCATGGAGGTATTGAATGCTCGGCTTGACAATATGCGGGCTGTTGCCGTACTTCCTCCACAGACAATAGTAGAACCCTGGGGTGTCATTACTCCTGTTGTGATCCTAGCTGACTCAGCATTGAAAACTGCGCACTCCTTGGCAAGTCCGACCGCTTCACCCACTCTCGCCTTAGCATCAGCGCGATCGCGGGCATTGAGAAACTGCGGCAAGGCCACAGCCGAGAGCAGGCCGATGCTCGCCACAACGATCAGCAACTCCACCAAGGTGAAGTCCTGGCGGACCAGACTTTGGCGCTAATGCAGCTGCCTCAGCAGCGCCAGCTGAGTTTGGGCACGCATGGCTGTAGAGGCGGTATCGCCCCTTCATTCCCAGGAAAAATGACCGATGGGGACAATCATTTGTGCGGTGCATTTATGCCGGTTAAGCAAAAAAATCAAACTAAAAGCTGATTAACGGCTTATTGGCTGCAGATCTACCTCAAAAAGCAATAGGTGCTTGACGGCGGCCTGCTTCCCTGCCCCCAGCAGCCTGCGTTCTATGGCTGACCGGTCCGCCCAGCCAGCTGAAACACCACAGACGCCCTAGCAGGAGCCGCTTAGGCGGCTCAGATCTGCAGCAGGGGCGCCCGAAGAGCCGGTTTTGCATCCGAGGACACCATCGGGGCATTCACGATCCGTTACGATCTCTTCAAGTTTCTTAACCCACCCCCCTTCCATGGCTGATTCCACTTCCCGCTTCGGTTTTGTTGCTTTCGCCGAGACCTGGAATGGCCGCCTGGCCATGCTCGGCTTCGTGATCGGCCTTGGCACCGAGCTGCTCACCGGCCAGGGCATCCTCACCCAGATCGGCCTCGGCTGATTTCAGCTTGGGCTCTGGGGCCAAAGCACCGGCCCCAAATCCCTGATTACCACGTTCTTGAACCCCGCCTGGCTTAACGCCAAGTGGGGTTTTTGATTGGCGCCCCAAGGGGTTTATCCAGTACACGCCTGGGCTCAGCCCCTGGACAAGCGGTTGCGGGGGGGCTGGTCATTGCCTTGGTGAAGGGCCCGGATCCAGGCATGCGCCTTGAGACCAAGCGCCGCTGCAAGAGCCGCTAGGAGCAGGCAAAGGGCCGCCGCCGGAGACGCCCCCAGCCAGCTGGCGGCGCCCAAGGCCAGCAAGACAGCCAGAACACAGCCCTGCCTCAGCCAGCCCAGGCGCCTGAGGGCATCGCGGCAACTGCGGCAATGGCGGGTGTGGCTGTTGTAGCGATCGAGCAGGGGGCGCCGATCCAGGCGCTCCGGCAAGCGCTTGCTCGTGAAGGGCGCTCCGGCATAACGGTTCAGCCAGTCGTGCAGAGCTTTCACATAGAGATCGGCGCTGGTGGCCAGAAAGCAGCTGCGGCTCAGGGCAGCGCTGCCGCCTCGGGCCTCCAGCACCCGTTCTTGACCATGCAGAAAGATCTGGTCGTCCTCGAGCACGATGTGGTTGGCCAGGTGTTGCAGCCACTGGGGCCTGAGCGCCAGCAGGCGGCCCGGCAGCGGCGACTCGAACTGGAAGGGGAAGCGGGCAAACAGGCGGCATTCGCCCCGGCGCATCGGTGTGGCGTAGACCACCGTGAGGATGCGGGCAAAGCCCTTGGCCGTGAGGTCATGCCACATCAGGCAGGGCGCCGTGAACACCGTCTGCTGGCTGCCGAGCTTGCCCCGCCTGGGCCCCTCCGCCCAGAGGCCAGTGAAGCCCTCGGGTCCGAAACTTCTGAGCTCCAACCGCACCGGCCCCGCCGTTTCGCGCCGCCCGACGCTGGCATGGTGGGTGAAGGGCACATGGCTGGGGTCGAGCACGTTCTCGAGCACGGTCAGGGCATCCATCGGCAGGTCCCGGAACGTGTCCTGAACGGTCCAGGGCCTGGATTGCTCGGCTGGCGGCGCCTTCTGGGCTGGCGGCGCCGTGGCCTGGAGCGGCGCAACAGCTGGGGCCGGGACCTTGGCGGCGATTTTGGGTTTGGACTTGATCTTGGACTTGGTCCCAGGCTCCTGGAGCCCAGGGCCCGGAACCACGGACAGGGTCAGCCCGGGCTCATTCAGCACCGGCACCAGCGGCAGGGGCTGGCGAGCCGCCTCTTCGAGCTCGCCGGCAAAGACAAACAGCAAGCCCTGGGCTTCGGCCGTGGCGAAGCTGCTGCAGCGACTGCGTCTGGCGCTGTACTCCATCTCCGGCTCCGCCTGGGGAATGGCCGTGCATTGGCCGGCGCCATTGAAACTCCAGCCGTGATAAGGACACTCCAGCTCACCGGCGGCGTTCAGGCGCCCTTCCGAGAGGGGCACCAGCCGGTGCGGACAAACATCGGCAAAGGCCCGCCAATGGCCCTCCTTTCGGTCGAACCAAAGCACCAGGTCCTGCTCCAGCAGGGTGAAGGCCGTGGGTCTGGCCGGGTCCAGATCCTGGAGATAGGCCACCGGATACCAGCGCTGGAACCAGGCCTGGGAGCCGTGTTGCTGCCTGTCCACGGCGATCGCTGCGGGAGTGTCTTGATCGTGTCAGGTGGCGACGCCCACTGCGGGATCCGGGCTCAGGCGCTGTAGCCGCGGCGGGGGGCAATCGGATAGGGGATGCGGCGGTGGCGCATGCGGCGCCACACCTGAACAAAGGAGCGCACCACCAGCTCCAGTTCCGCCAAGCCCAGGCCGCTCTCGGCCAGCTGGCCATCGCGCCAGCGACCATCGATCAGACGCCGCACCATTGCCCGGGCCTCCGTTTCACTGGTGTTGGGGGGCAGGGAGCGCAGGGCGGCTTCGCAGCCATCGGCCAGCATCAATAGGGCTGTTTCGCGGCTGCGGGGGGTAGGGCCCCGGTAGCGGAAGCGCTCTTCGGGGATCGCCGGATTGCGTTCGCGGGCCTGGTGCAGGAAATAGCCCATCTTCAAGGTGCCCTGATGTTCCGGGATGAAGTCGGCCAGGGGCCGAGGCAGCCGGTAGCGGCGCGCCAGCCTCAGGCCTTCATCGACGTGGGCCTGGAGGATGGCGGCGCTCGCCTCGGGATCGTCGAGCAGGTCGTGGGGATTGGCGCCATCGCCCTGGTTCTCAATGAACCAGTGGGGGCCATGCAGCTTGCCAACATCGTGATAGAGGGCGCCAGTGCGGATCAGATCCACATCTGCGTGGATCGCCCGCGCGCCTTCTTCGGCCAGCCCGCAGATCATCAAGGTGTGTTCAAAGGTGCCGGGGGCTTCGCAAGAGAGGCGCCGCAGCAGGGGTCGCTCCAGGTCGGCCAGTTCCAGCAGCCGGGCCCGGGTGAGCAGGTCAAAGGCGCTCTCCACAAGAGGGCTGAGCAGCAGACCCACCATCAGTAGGCCCATCACCAGCACGGCCTCACCGGCGAGGTCGGCGGGCAGGGGCAGCGCAGTCTCACTGCCTCGCTGCGACACTCCCTGCAGCGACGCAGCCTGAAGCGACACCCCCTGTAGGGATACGGCCTGCAGCAACAGCCATTGCAAAACCAGGGCCACCAGGGGCAGCAGCAGGGCCAGTTGCAGCAATTGGGCCCGGCTGCGTTGGCGTCCAGCCAGCACCGCCGCCGCTGCGGCAACGGCGGCGGCCACCAACAGCCGGCCATCGAGCACCCCATTGAGGGGGATCGGCCAGAGCAGGGCGGCCCCGGCCAGCCAGGCCAGCCCGGAGGCCGTACCCAGCCCCTGGGCCAAGAGGAGCGTGGGGGGCACCAGCAGGGCCAGGGGGCTCACGGCCGGCCCAAGCCAGAGCTTGAAGCCCTGCACCACCAACAGCACCGCCAGGGCCAGCAGGGCCTGGCGCGGTTCGAGGGTGGCGCGCCAACGGCGACTCACCAGCACGATCGCGCCACAGGCCGCCAGGGCTTCACTGAAGTGGACCAGCCAGGCCAGGGGCAGGGGGCGGCGGTTGATCAGCCCGAAGTAATCGAGCACGTCATAGGACTGGGGGGTGATCAGCTGGCCCTGGCGCACGATTAGATCGCCGCGGCCAACGCTGATTGTCGGTAGCCCCTGCTGGGTGAGCAGGTCTTCGATTAAGCGCTGACTCAGGGCCGGATCCAGGCGCAGGTTGCTGCGGCCCAAGAGCGAGCCGGCGATCAGGCGACCGCCCAGATGACGCCCCGGTGGCGGCTGGCCTTCGAGTTGCAGTGCCGCCGCCGCCTCCAGCTGGCTTCGGGCCACGCTGGCCACCAGGCCCTGGCGCAACATGCGCCGCTGGGCGGCCCGGAGCTGCTGCTGCCAGCGCTTGAGATCCACGGCAGAGAGCCCCGCGAGCCAGTGCCGTTCCTGGGGGGCCAGGGTCACAGGCCCCAGTCCGGCCTGGGGGTTGTGGGCCAGGCGCCCCACCTCCCGCAACTGGCCTTCGAGCTGCTGCTCCAGGGCGTGATCGACGCGGGGGTCGGCCACATGCACGTGGGTGCGGGAGCCCAGCAGGGAGCGCCGCTGGTCTAGGGCGCTGGTATCGACCACCGTCGCCTGCTTCGGCGCCCGTACCGTGAAGGGAGAAGGGATACCGGGACGCAGGCTCGGCTCCACCAGCCAGGGCCAGCTGGAGAGCAGCGCCACCAGGGCCGCCATCAGCACAATCGCCAGGCCATCGCTCCAGCGCCAGGGCGCTAAGGCCTGACGGGGCGCCTCCAGCCGCAGCAACCGTTGCCAGAGCTGACGCCAGCGGCGGAGAAGCGAGTCCGGGCGGACCACTGATTCGATTAAGGGAATTTCCACGCTACCGCTGCAAACTGTGGACAGTTGATCTGCCCATTGCCCATGGCCACCCGGCTCGACGGCCGCCAGCTGGCGAACGAGATTGAGCAGCGTCTTCAGCAGGTGATTGCCGAGCACCTGGCCCAGGCAGGCCGCCCGCCCGGCCTAGCCGTACTGCGGGTGGGCGATGACCCAGCCAGCGGCGTCTACGTGGCCCATAAGGAGAAGGCCTGCAGTCGCATCGGCATCACCAACCACGGCGCCCACCTGGCCAGTACCACCCCCCAAGCGGAAGTGTTGGCCCAGATCGAGCGGCTCAACGCCGATCCGGCCGTCGACGGCATCCTGGTGCAGTTGCCCTTGCCCGCCGGCCTGGACGAAGGGCCGCTGCTGGCGGCGATCGATCCCGCCAAGGACGCCGATGGCCTGCACACCCTCAACCTGGGCCACCTGCTCAAAGGCGAACCCGGTCCCCGCAGCTGCACCCCCGCCGGCGTGATGGCCCTGCTGGCCCGCCATGGCGTGGAGCTGGCCGGCAAACGGGCTGTGGTGGTGGGCCGAAGCATCCTGGTGGGCCAGCCCATGGCCCTGATGCTGCAGGCCGCCAACGCCACGGTCAGCGTGGCCCATTCCCGCACCGAGGACCTGGCGTCGATTACCCGCCAAGCCGATGTGCTGGTGGTGGCGGCCGGCAAGCCGCTGATGATCGGCGCCGAGCACGTCAAACCCGGCGCCGTGGTGGTGGATGTGGGCATCCATCGCACCGAGTCGGGACTCTGCGGTGATGTGCGCTTCGCCGAGGTGGAGCCCATTGCCAGCGCCATCAGCCCGGTGCCTGGGGGGGTAGGGCCCATGACCGTGACCCTGCTGCTGGTGAACACGGTGGCCAGCTGGTGGAGCCGCACCGGCGGTTCTGCCGCCGCCCACCCCCTGGCGGACCTGCTGCCGTGAGAGCCCACTCCGGTAACGACTGCCCCCGCTCGGGCCAACCGGGGGGCGCCGCCTGAGAGACTCGACCCCAGCCCACACCCTTTCATGACCGCGGCGGTGAGCACGACTTTCGATTTCGCCGCCTATCTCGAGGCCGCCCGGCTACGGGTGGAAACGGCCTTGGATGACTCGCTCGGGCCCGAGCGGCCCGAATCGCTGCGCGAGGCGATGCGCTATTCGCTGCTGGCGGGGGGTAAACGGCTGCGGCCGATCCTCTGCCTGGCCGCCTGTGAGCTGGCGGGGGGCGACAGCGCGCTGGCCCTGCCCACGGCCGTGGCCTTGGAAATGGTCCACACGATGTCGTTGATCCATGACGACCTGCCGGCCATGGACAACGACGACCTGCGCCGGGGCCGGCCCACCAACCACAAGGTGTTCGGCGACGCCAACGCGATCCTGGCCGGCGACGCCCTGCTAACCCGGGCCTTTGAAATGGTGGCCCTGCGCAGCCCGGGCGTGCCGGCCGAGCGGCTGCTCAAGGTGGTCGGCGAACTGAGCTTGGCGTCTGGTGCCCCCGGGCTGGTGGGCGGCCAGGTGGTGGATCTCGAATGCGAAGGCAAGGACGTGGACCTTGAGACGCTCGAATACATCCATCTGCACAAGACCGGCGCCTTATTGCGCGCCTGCGTGCTCAGCGGCGCCCTGATCGCCGGCGCCTCCGAGGAGCTGCTTGGGGCCCTCAGCACTTACGCCCGCGGCATCGGCCTGGCCTTCCAGATCATCGACGACATCCTTGATGTGACCGCCAGCAGCGAGGTGCTCGGCAAAACAGCCGGCAAGGACCTCACCGCTGACAAAACCACCTACCCCAAACTGCTGGGCCTCGATGAATCCCGCCGCCGGGCCGAGGCCCTAGTAGCCGAAGCCCAGGCGGTCCTGGCCCCCTGGAGCGCCCAGGCGGCGCCGCTACTCGCCCTGGCCGACTACATCACCAGCAGAGATCGATGATCGCTTCAATCGACCCCGCTGGTTTGCACGCTGATCCGACTCTTTGGCAAGCCTTTTTCAGTAATGGCGTGCTGGCCTGGGGGCTGGCGGCCTGTGGCCTGGCCCAGGTCTCCAAACTGCTGATCGAGCTGGTGGTGCACCGGCGCTGGCGACCGGCGGTGCTGGTGGAAACCGGAGGCATGCCCTCGAGCCATTCAGCCCTGCTCACCGGCACCGCCGCCGGCATCGGCTGGCAACTGGGGTTTGACAATCCCCTGTTTGCCCTGGCGGCGACCATGTGTTTTGTGGTGCTCTACGACGCTTCCGGGGTGCGGCGGGCCGCCGGCATCACCGCCTCGCGGGTGAACGGCCTGCCCGATGGCCTCTGGGAGGCCAAGGGCGAAGGCCCGGCCGTGCTCAAACCGCTCAAAGAAAACCTGGGCCACACCCGCCTGGAGGTGTTTGTGGGCAGCGTGATCGGCCCGGCCGTGGCCCTGCCCGGCCTGGCGCTGCTGGGATCCCCCCTGCAGCTGGCCCAGCATTTCGGTCTGCTGCAGGGCCAGCTGCCGATCGGGTGAGCCTCCCCTTGCCAGGCTCCAAGGACGCGCCGCTGACCGCGGGCCAACAGCAAGCGCTGGCGGCCTTTTCGACCTGGCTCAAGGCGCCCAGTGATGGCAAGCCCTTTGTGTTGAGCGGCTTTGCCGGCACCGGCAAAACCTTTCTCTCGATGCACCTGCTGGCCCAGGTGGAGGCCTCTGGCCTTTGCTGGACGGTGGTGGCCCCCACCCACAAGGCCGTCGGCGTGTTGCGCCACCTGTTGGCCCTGCATGGCCTGCAGCCCACCTGGTTTCCGGCCACGATCCATCGGCTGCTGCGGCTCAAACTGCGGCGCGAGCGCGATCTGGAGCGCTGCGAGGAAACCGAGCAGACCGCCATGGCCCTGGAACACCTGGGCCTGGTGCTGATTGATGAGGCCTCGATGGTGGACAGCAGCCTGCTGGAGATCAGCCTGCGCTGCGCCCACCCCTTCCGCACCCGGCTGGTGTTCGTGGGCGATCCGGCCCAGCTGCCGCCGGTGGGGGAGCCGGTGAGCCCCG
>CAMAPJ010000035.1 GCA_945860085.1 Synechococcus sp. UW140
CCATTGACATCGGGGCGGGTCATGGAGAGGGCATTGGCGTGGATGCTCAAGAACAGATCGGCGCCGCTGCTGTTGGCCAGGGCCGCCCGCGGCGGCAGGTCCACGTCCACCTCCGAGGTGCGGGTCATCAGCACCTGTACCCCCTTGGCCTGGAGCAACTGGGCCACCTGCAGGGACACATCGAGCACCACATCGGTTTCGCGCAGGCTGTTGATGCCAACGGCGCCCGGGTCGGGGCCGCCAGGGCCGGGATCGATCACCACCTTGAAGCGGCCCCGGGCGACCTCCGGCAGGCCACTGGCCGAGAGGCTGCCCACGGGACTGCCCAGGCGCGGTTGGGGGGCAGCGATCGGCCCCTGACGCCAGGAGGGAGTGGCCGCAGGAGCCTCAAGGTCGCCCTCACCTAGGGATTGCAGGCCGTAAGGAGCCAGGCCGGTGAGGTCCATGCGCCAGCGATCCCGCGCCGTTCCCACCAGCTTCAAGTTGCTGGGATCGAGCTGGGTGCCGGGCTGAAACTCCACTACCAGGCGGGTGGAGTCGGGGGTGGGCTTGCCGATCCGGATCTGGCGGACCAGGCCGCTGCCGGAGACCGTGCGAGTGCGCAGGGGCGCCCCGGGCATGTCAAACCAGACCCTCGGGCCGATGCCGCCGCGGCCGGCCTCGTAGTAAGCCCGCAGGGGGAGGTCTGGAGCGGTGCGCAGCTCCAATTGGCCCTCACGGCTGATGCGCCAGGCCGACAGGGGGCTGCCCGCCAGGGCCGGCAGGGCCGAGAGGACGAGCGACAGAGGCAACAGGGCCTGAGCGGCCGCAACAGCGAACCGCCTGACACTCGGACGACGGCACGACAGCAGGCCAGCCATCGGCGTGTTCAGAAGAGGGCGGGACGACGGTGCTGCAGGCTGGGCATCTGGGCCCGCACCCGCGCAGCGTGGCGGGGATCCACCGGCGCCACAGCCAGGCCCGGCGCCACGCCGGCATCAGCCAGAACGGTGCCCCAGGGATCGATCACCATGGCGTGGCCGTAGCTCTGGCGCCGGCCGTAATGGAGCCCCGTCTGGGCCGGAGCCAGCACATAGGCCGTGTTTTCGATCGCCCGCGCCTGCAGCAGCACCTGCCAGTGGTCCTTGCCGGTAAAAGCAGTGAAGGCGGCGGGAATCATCAACAGATCAGCCCCAGCAGCGGCCAAGTGACGATAGAGCTCAGGAAAGCGCACGTCGTAACAGATGGATAGGCCAACCTTGCAAAGCCCGGGGATCTCGACCACCGGCGGCAGGCTGGATCCGGGCTGCACCGTGGCCGACTCCCGGTAGGTGTTGCCGTCGGGCAGGTCCACATCAAAGAGATGGATCTTGTCGTAACGGGCCAGCAGCTGGCCGTCCTTGCTGACCAAATCGGCGCGATTGAAGGTCTGCTGTTCGCCGGCCGGGGCTGGATAACCACCGCCGAGCAAGGCCACCTGGTAGCGGCGCGCCATCGTCACCAAAAAGCGCTGGCTGCGTTCGGCCAGCATCGGCGCCAGCTCCAGTCGCAGGGCGTCATCGCCCATGAAGGCGAAATTTTCCGGCAATCCCACCAGCTCGGCGCCGCGCCGCACGGCCAGTTCGATCTGCTCCTCAGCGGCGGCCCAGTTGGCCTCGGGATCGGAGGTGCTGGTGAGCTGGACGGCTGCCGCCAGAAAGCTTGTCACCGCTGCAAAATCCCTGGCCGAGCAACTGTACGGGTGCGGCGATCCCGCCAGGGCCACCCCCGGGCTGGGCTGGGGGTGGCCCTGGCGGCAGGGATTGGGGAAGCTCAGCGGGCTTCGAGCACGCCCGGGCTGGTCTGGGTGGGCACGATCGTCAGGCTGTCGACGGCGGCACAACAACGGAAATCGGCGTCGTGATCACCCAAGGCGATCAGGCGCTGGCCATGGCTTGCGGCCCGCAGGCAGCCTTCGGGGTCCTGGCGCCATTGCTGCCAGAGGGCCAGGGCCGCCAGCATCTCGTCGTTGCCGCTTTGCACGGCGAGGGGTTGGAGGGAGCCGGCCTGTGGAGAGCTGCCGCAGCCCAGCTCCATGGCCGCGGCCGCCACGGCCCCAGCCGCCAGACTGTCTTCCAGCGAATAATCCCCTTCCCAGCCGCTGCCCACGATCCATACCGTCTCAGCTCCGCTATCGAGCAAACGCTGGGCCACAGCGCTGCGGTTCGGCAGGCAGGCCGTGACCAGCAGGCCCACGGGCCGCACCCGATCGAGGGAGCGGGTGCCGTTGGTGGTGCTCATGAATAGGCGCTTGCCCGCCACCACATCCGGCGTCACCGCCAGGGGCGAATTACCCAGATCGAAACCTTCGAGCCGTTTGCCGCCCCGCTCGCCAGCCCGCAGGCGCTTGTCAGCCGGCCAGGCGCTGGCGGCCGCCTCCAACTCAGCCAGATCGGCGAAGGCCTGGATCGCTTCGGCGCCGTTCTGCAACGACCAGGCGATCGTGGTGGTGGCCCGCAGAACATCAATCACTACAGCCGCATCGGGCCAGACAGCGGTGCCAGCCCCGCCGGCTCCGGCCGCCTCCCCCACCTCAGGCACGCACTCGGAAGTCGGGAAGTAGGAGATCAGCACGGCCGCGATGCAGGTCAAGGTGCGTCACAGTAAGCACCGCAACGGTTCAGCGATGGGTTCGGCGATGGGCTCGGCTCTGGCGAAAGGCGGCAAGGGCCAGGCAAGGCGCTCAACCCGCGATCTGCGCAGCTTTCTCGAGCTGCTGGAGCAGCGGGGCCAGCTCCGCCGAATTACGGCCCCGGTGGATCCGGATTTGGAGGTGGCGGCGATCGCCGACCGGGTTCTGTCCCTGGGGGGACCGGCCTTGCTGTTCGAAAACGTAATTGGCTCGTCCATGCCCCTGGCAGTGAACCTGTTGGGCACGGTCGAGCGAGTGGTCTGGAGCATGGGCATGGAGAAGCCCGAGGAGCTGGAAGCCCTCGGCGAGCGCCTGGCGTTGTTGCAGCAGCCGCGCCCCCCCAAGGGCCTAAAGGAAGCCACCCGCTTCGGCGGCCTGCTGCTGGATCTCTTTAAGGCCCGCCCCGACCTGGATCTCACCCCCCCCTGCCAGCAGCAGGTGTTCAAGGGGGCAGACGTCAATCTCGACAACCTGCCCCTGCTGCGCCCCTGGCCGGGGGACGCCGGGCCTGTGATCACCCTGGGCTTGGTGATCACCAAGGATCCGGAAACCGGCGTGCCCAACGTGGGCATTTATCGCCTGCAGAAACAGTCGATCAATTCGGCCACGGTCCATTGGTTGAGCGTGCGGGGCGGTGCCCGCCACCTGCGCAAGGCCGCGGCCCTAGGCAAGCCGTTGGAGGTGGCCGTAGCGATCGGTGTCCATCCCCTGCTGGTGATGGCGGCGGCCACCCCGATTCCGGTGCAACTGAGCGAATGGCTGTTCGCCGGCATCTATGCCGGCGAGGGAGTGCGGCTGGCCCGCTGCAAAACTCTCAACCTGGAGGTGCCCAGCCACAGCGAGCTGGTGCTCGAGGGCACGATCACTCCCGGGGAGGTCGGAGCCGATGGCCCCTGCGGCGATCACATGGGCTTCTACGGCGGCGAGGAGGCCTCACCCTTAGTGCGCTTCCACTGCGTCACCCAGCGCCGCAACCCGGTGATGCTGACCACCTTCAGCGGCCGGCCCCCGAAGGAGGAAGCAATGCTCGCCATTGCCCTGAATCGCCTCTATACGCCGATCCTGCGCCAGCAGATCCCGGAGATTGTCGATTTCTTCCTGCCAATGGAGGGGCTCAGCTACAAGCTGGCCGTGCTGGCGATCGATAAGGCCTACCCGGGCCAGGCCAAGCGGGCGGCGATTGCCTTCTGGAGCGCCCTGCCCCAGTTCACCTACACCAAGTTCGTGGTGGTGGTCGATAAGAGCATCAACATCCGCGATCCCCGCCAGGTGATCTGGGCGATCAGCGCCCAGGTGGATCCCCAACGGGACCTGTTCGTGCTCGAGGACACCCCCTTTGATTCGCTCGATTTCGCCAGCGAGCGCCTCGGTCTGGGCGGCCGCCTCGCCATCGATGCCACCACCAAGGTGGGGCCAGAAAAACGCCACGACTGGGGCGAGGCCCTCAGTCGTGGCGCCGAGCTAGAGGCCCGCATCGACGCCCGCTGGGCCGAGCTGGGCCTGGACGATCTGGGCCAGGGAGAGCCAGACCCGGCCCTGTTCGGCTACACCCTCGAACATGTCCTCGAGCGGCTGGCCCAGGGGGCCCGGGGAGCGAAACCCTGAGCGAGCTGCTACGCAAAAGCGGGATCCAGGCCCTGCGGGCCCTGCTGCAGCTGGCGGCCCTACCCAACCAGTGGCAATCGATCACCAGCATCGCCAGCGCCCAGGGCCTGCCCCAACCGATGCTCGAACAACTGCTGCTGCAGTTGCGCCGGGCGGGCCTGGTGGAGGCCCGCCGCGGCCGCTACGGCGGCTATCGGCTCGGCCGCCCCGCCCGGGAGATCCCCGTGGCCGCGGTGCTCGAGGCGGTGGCCGGGGGCGCCGGCCTGGGGTCAGGAGTCAAGGCGGCAGCCCCGCAGGGGCGCCCCGATCCCAACGCAAGAGCGTCTTTGGAAGCAACAGCTGCAGCTGGGGCAACAGCTGTTGCTCAGGCAAAGGATATTGCTCAGGCAACGGCTGTTGCTCAGGCAAAGGATGTTGCTCAGGCAAAGGCTGCGGCCAAACCCGGGGCCGGGGCCAAACCTGAGGCTGTGGCCGAAGAGCGAGTGCTGGCGGCCCTGGAGCGGCGCTTGCAGCGGGCCCTGGAGCGGGAACTGCGCGACCTGAGCCTGGAAGAACTCCACTACGACCTGCGCAGCTGGCAGGAAAGTCTCAGCAACGACGGCGGCCTGCTCCTGGGCTGAGCGGCCTGCCTAGCTACAAGGCCCACTCGAGCGGCTGGGCCTGGCCTGGACCCTGGCCTGCGGAAGCCCCCTGCCTACGCTCACGCTCCAGACGCCTCGCCCCGATGCCCCTCGCCCTGGGAACCCAGCCGGCCCGCAGCCTCCAGGGGGTGGTTCAAGTGCCGGGCGACAAGTCGATTTCGCACCGGGCCCTGCTGTTTGGCGCGATCGCCGACGGCACCACCCGCATCACCGGCCTGCTGCCCGCCGAAGATCCGCTCAGCACCGCCGCCTGCCTGCGGGCCATGGGCGTGACGATCTCGGCGATTGAGGCGGGCCAACCGGTGACCGTGGAAGGCGTGGGCCTCGAAGGCCTGCTCGAACCCGAGGACTTGCTCGATTGCGGCAACTCCGGCACCACCATGCGATTGATGCTTGGTCTGCTGGCTGGCCGGGCCGGCCGCCACTTCGTGCTCACGGGCGATGCCTCCCTGCGGCGGCGGCCGATGCAGCGGGTGGGCGGCCCCCTGGCCCTAATGGGCGCCACGATCACAGGACGCAGCGGCGGCAACCTGGCCCCCCTGGCGATCCAGGGTCAGCAGCTCCGGGGCGCCACGATCCGCACCCCCGTGGCCTCTGCCCAGGTCAAGAGCGCCCTAGTGCTGGCGGCCCTGACGGCCAGAGGCGACACCACCGTGATCGAGCCAGTTCAGAGCCGCGACCACAGCGAGCGGATGCTGCGGGCCTTCGGCGCCCAGCTCAGCGTCGGCGGACCTGGACTCACGGAGGTGCGCGTAACTCCTGGATCCAGCCTGCGCGGCCAGGAGGTGATCGTGCCCGGTGACATCAGTTCAGCCGCTTTCTGGCTGGTGGCTGGTGCCATCACCCCCGGCGCCGACCTGACCGTGCAAAACGTGGGGCTCAACCCCAGCCGCACCGGCGTGCTCGATGTGCTTGAGCAGATGGGCGCCCGCATTGAGGTGCTCAACCGCCGCGAAGTGGCCGGCGAACCGGTGGGCGACCTGCGCGTGACCCACGGCCCCCTCCAGGCCTTCACGATCGGCGCCGAGCTGATCCCGCGCCTAGTCGATGAAATCCCCGTGCTGGCGGTGGCGGCCTGCTACGCCGAGGGGGTCAGCCGGGTGAGCGGCGCCGAGGAGTTGCGGGTCAAGGAAACCGATCGGCTGGCGGTGATGGCCCGCCAGCTGGGGGCCATGGGCGCCCGCATCGAGGAGTTCGCCGATGGCCTGGCGATCCAGGGCGGCGTGGCGCTGCACGGGGCCGAGGTAGATAGCGAAACCGACCATCGCGTCGCCATGAGCCTGGCGGTGGCGGCCCAGGTGGCAAAGGGCCCCACCCAGCTCCATCGCCCCGAGGCGGCGGCTGTGTCCTACCCCGGCTTCTGGGACGACTTGAAGCGGCTCCAGGCCTGATGCCCCTGTGACGGACGCTGCTTCCCCGGCGGACCTCTTGGGGGGCCTGAGTTGGCGCTCCACGGCCGATGGCAGTCCCACCCTCTGGAGTGAGGCCTTTGGCGAGGCCTTCCACAGCGCCGAGGGTGCCCGCCAGGAAGCCGAGCGCAAATTCGTGGCGCCGGCCCAGCTGGAGCGCTTTCCGCCAGGGAGCTGCTTGCAGGTGCTCGATCTTTGCGTCGGGCTCGGCTACAACAGCGCCGCCCTGCTTGAGGCCGCCCAGGACCGGGGCCTGGGCCTGCTGTGGTGGGGCCTGGAACTGGATCCCCGCCCCCTGCAGCTAGCCCTGGCCGATTCGGCCTTCCGCCGCTGCTGGCGCCCCTCCACCTTGGCGGCCCTGGAGCAGCTGGGCCGATCAGGCCACTGGCGCCTAACCGCCGCTGCGCCCGCCACCGAGCAAGGGCGAGGCCCGGGCCAACCGTTAAGGGCCGATCCCTTGGACTCGGGGGGGCGCTGGTGGCTGGGCGACGCCCGCCGCCAGCTGGCGGCGGTGCTGGCCGAGGCCAGCGGCCGCTGCGATCTGGTGCTCCATGACGCCTTTTCGCCCGGCCACTGCCCCGAGCTCTGGAGCCTGGAGTTCCTGGGCCAATTGGCCACCGCCCTAACACCCCAGGGCCGCCTGCTCACCTATTGCAGCGCCGCCGCGGTGCGCTGGTCCCTGCGCCAGAACGGCCTGGAGCTGGCCAGCCTGGCCCCCGGGCCAGGGACGATCCCAAGCGCCGTCGCCGCTGAGGCCGGTTCCCCAAGCCCCCCAGCTGGAGCGACCAGCCCCCCCAAGCGTTGGAGCCATGGCACGGTCGCCAGCCCCCAGCCCCTAGCCCCCGATCCCACGGGGCTGATCCGGCCGCTAAGCGCCATGGAGGAAGACCACCTAGCCACAAGGGCGGCCGAGCCCTACCGGGACCCCACCGGCCGGGCCGCGGCCGGGTCAATCCTGGCGGCCCGCCAGCAGGCCCAGGCCCGGGGCCCGGGGGGGAGCACCAGCATCTGGCGTCGCCAATGGGGGCTAGAGCGAGGTTCGGCAGCCAGCCCTATGGGTGCGCCTAAGAGCTCCTCCTAAGGGCTCCCCCTGGGGGCTTTAGAGCGCGGCCGGTAGATTCCCGCCCAGTGATCCCGCCCCTGCCGATGCTCGCCGTTGCCGTATTGGCTGCCGGAAAGGGCACCCGCATGAAGAGCGACCTGCCCAAGGTGCTCCAGCCCCTGGCGGGCGCCACCCTGGTGGAACGGGTGCTGGCCCATTGCCAGGGGCTGGAGCCCTCCCGTCAGCTGCTCGTGGTCGGCCATCAGGCCGAGCGGGTACAGGCCTCGCTCTCGGCGCGGCCCGAACTGGAATACGTGCTGCAACTCCCCCAGAACGGCACCGGCCACGCCGTCCAGCAACTACTGGAGCCCCTAGCCGGCTTTGAGGGCGAACTGCTGGTGCTCAATGGTGATGTGCCCCTGCTGCGCGAGCAGACCCTCGGACAGCTGCTCGAGCGCCACCGCACCAGCGGCGCCGCCGTCACCCTGCTGAGCGCCCGCCTGGCCGATCCCAGCGGCTACGGCCGGGTGGTGGCCGATAACGAGGGCAAGGTCAGCGCCATCGTTGAACATCGCGACTGCAGCAGCGAGCAGCGGGCGATCAACCTGATCAATGCCGGCATCTACTGCTTCGACTGGGCCCGCTTGGCCCAGGTCTTGCCCCAGCTGCGCAGCGACAACAACCAGGGCGAGCTCTACCTCACCGACACGGTGGCCCTACTGGGCTCGGCGATCCACCTCGAGGTGGACGATGCCGATGAGATCAATGGCATCAACGACCGGCTGCAACTGGCCCAATGCGAGGCCGTGCTGCAACAGCGCCTGCGCGAGCACTGGATGCGGGAGGGGGTGACCTTCGTAGATCCGGCCAGTTGCAGTCTCAGCGATGGCACCCGCTTCGGCCGCGACGTGATCGTCGAACCCCAGTGTCATTTTCGCGGCAACAACCAGATCGGTTCTGGCTGCCGCATCGGTCCGGGCAGTCTGCTGGAGGACTCCCAGCTGGGCAGCGGCGTGGACGTGCTGTTCTCGGTGGTGCGCGGCGCCCAAGTGGGCGACGGCTGCGCCATCGGCCCCTACAGCCAGCTGCGGCCTGGCACGCGGCTGGAGGCGGACTGCCGCGTCGGCAATTTCGTCGAAATCAAGAACAGCCACCTCGATGCCGGCTGCAAGGTCAACCACCTCAGCTACATCGGCGACGCCGACCTGGGCCAGGGGGTCAACGTGGGCGCCGGCACGATCACGGCCAACTACGACGGTCTGCGTAAGCACCGCACCCTGATCGGCAGCGGCAGCAAGACCGGGGCCAACAGCACCCTGGTGGCCCCGCTGAGCCTCGGCGCCGGCGTCACGGTCGGTGCCGGCAGCGTCATCACCCGCGACGTGGCGCCAGGTGCCCTGGCCCTAGGCCGCGCCCGCCAGGTGGTGAAGGAGAACTGGCCAGGACCAGCCTGAGGCCCGCTCAGGGTTTGGTCGGTTGAACTAAACCCAGGGCCTGCTCCAGCAGGGGGATCGCCCGCTCCAGGGCCACGCCGCGGCTTGCTTTGAGCAACACCTGATCGCCGGGCTGCAACCAACCGGCCACCTGCTGGGCCGCCGCCTCGGGGCTGGCCACCAGGGCCAGCCGGGGCAGGCCCTGGGCCGCCGCCGCCATCACCTGGCCCTCTTGTCCGTCATCGACGATCACCAGGCCATCAAGCCCGAGGGCCAGGGCCCGTTCGGCGACGCGCCGGTGCAACTCCATGCTTTGCTCGCCCAGCTCCAGCATGGTGCCGAGCACCGCAAACCGGCGTCCAGACCTAGGCGCTGCCCCCTCAGCGCCCGGAGCCGGGCCACCACTGCCCACGGAGCCAGGGTCCGGGCCCGCCAGCAGGGCCAGGGCCGCCAGGGTCGCTTCCGGGGAGGCGTTGTAGGTCTCATCGAGCAGCTCGATGGCGCCGAGACGCAGGCGGCGGCTGCGGCCCCCCGGCAAGGCCAGTTCCAAGGGCACCTGGGGAGCGAGGGCCAGCCCGAGGCTGTCCGCCGCGGCCAGGGCCAGCAGCAGGTTGCGGGCGTTGTGGGCCCCAAGCAGGGGCAGGGGGATCACGGCCTCGCCCACCGTCAAGGTCTGGCTGGCCCCATCAAGCTGACCGATCCAGTCGGCCTGGGCCTCAAAACCCTCACCGGCTAAAGCGACCCGCAGCACCCGCCCGCTCCAGACAGCGGCCAGGCTTTTATCCAGCAGGGGATCGCCGGCCGGAATCACCACCAGGCCCTCGGGGTTGAGGGCGGCGGTGATCTCGCATTTGGCTTGGGCGATTGCCTCGCGGCTGCCGAGCCGGCCGATATGGGCGGTGCCGAGGCTGGTAATCACGGCCAGATCGGGTTCACAGCAGCGGCTGAGCCGCTCAATTTCGCCCAGGCCCCGCATGCCCATCTCCACCACCACGGCCCGGTGCTCGCCGCTGGCCTGCAGCAAAGTCAGGGGCACGCCGATGTCGTTGTTTTCATTGCCCAAGCTGGCCCATACAGGCCCTTTAGTGGCCAACACGGCCCGAATCAGTTCGCGGGTAGTGGTTTTACCCGCCGAACCGGTCACCGCCAGCACCGGGGCGGTCAGCTGGCGGCGCCAGAGCAGGCCCAGCTGCTGGTAGGCCGCCAAGGTGTCGTCCACAAGCCAGCAGGCCAGGCCCGCCGGGATTTGGTCGGCCCGATCGCGCTGCACCAGCGCCGCCTGGGCACCGAGGCGGGCGGCCTCGGCCAGGAAGCGATGGCCATCGAAGCGCTCACCCACCAGGGGCACAAACAGGCTGCCGGGGCGCAGCTGGCGGCTGTCGGTGCAGACGGGGCCCAGGGTCTGGTGGGGATCTAGGGCGGCCCCGCCCTGGGGAACCCCCCAGCGCTCGATCACTCGGCTCAGCTGCATGGAGGGGCTCCGCTCAGGGGGAGAACCCCAGAATCATGCCGCCACCCACCCGGGCCTCCCGGCCGAGCAGATCGCCGCCCTGATCGCGCAGCTCCAGGTGGTCGTAGCCCCACTCCTGGGCCCAGACCAGCCAGAGGTCGGCCCGCTGCTGCTGCTCAGTCGCCTTGAGCTGGCCAAAGGCATCACTAAGCACCAGCTGGATCCAGGCGGCGCCGGCATCACCCTGGGCCCAAAGCAGCAGGCCGGCCGCCTCGGGCCGTTGCCGCCAGCTGCTTAGGGGGTTGGGATCACGAGGGGACTCGTCCACCTCCAGGGGTCCATCGCCCTGAGGAGGCTGCAGGTCAAAGGGCCCCGAGGCCGCGGGCGAACCCGTGCCAGCGGAACCGGGACTGGCCCCTGGGCCAGGGGAAGGGTCAGGCGCTGTTCTTTGGGCCCCAGGGCTACCGGGCAGGCGTGAACGGGGCAGGGCCTGGGCTTGGACCTCGCTTGGGACTTCACTGTGAAGTTGAGGACTATGAAGTTGAGGAGGGTGAAGTTGAGGAGGGTGAAGTTGAGGAGGGTGAAGCTCGGGTTTGGCCTGGGCCCTGATCTGGGGAGCAGCTCCGGACGGCGCCAAACCAGGGTCTGCCGCCGGGAGCGCACCAGGGGAGATCAATCCGGGGGGAGCTGGCGCCGGTGAGGCTCCAGGTCGAGCCAGCCGCCAAAGGCCCGCCCCGAGCAAGCCGATAACCAGAGCAAGCACGATCGGCCAGAAGCTGGCCGCCAGGGAAGCCGGCCAGATCTGGGGATAGGGCAGGTCGCCACTGCGGTTAAGCCGCCAGAGCTCGCGGCAACGCAATCGAAGGTCGGCCGCCACGGCCAGCAGATCAACCCCTAGGGCCAGCCAGGGACTGCGGTAGGGGGCAGGCAGGTTGGATCCGGGCTGCTTGCTCCCGTTCGGCGCGATCGGCGCCACAGCGGCCTAGGGCTCCTCAGCCATTGCCGCGGCGGCGCAGCAGCGAGAGGGGATTGAGCCGCGAGAGGGCCGCCTCGACCTCGGCCTTGGTTTGGCCCTTGGTCTGGATCGGCTCCTGGTCGGAACCAACGGCCCCGGCGCGGCTGGGATCGGCATCCTGACCGCGGGAGAACTGCTCGACCGCATGGGCATCGGGGGTGGGTTCCTTGACGCCCCGCACCTCCCGGTACATCTGGTCGTAATCGCGGGCCGAACGGCTCCAGCTGTGGTCAACGCCCATGGCCCGATGCTGCAGTTCACGCCAGCTGTCTTGGTGCCGGAAGGCCTCCCAGGAGCGCACGATCGAGGTATAGAAATCGAGCGGGTCGTAGCGGTCAAAGCAGAAGCCCGTGCCGCTGTGGTGGGCGGGATCATGGGGGGGCACCGTGTCCACCAGGCCGCCGACCCGGCGCACCACCGGAATTGAGCCATAGCGCATCGCCAGCAACTGGCTGATGCCGCAGGGCTCAAAGCGACTGGGCATCAAGAACGCGTCGCTGCCGGCATAGATCAGGCGCGAGAGGGCGTCGTCGTAGGTGAGAAACACCGAGAAGCGACCCGGATGGCGGGCCGCCATCTGCCACAGACCCGATTCGATGTTGCGATCACCGGTGCCAAGCACCACGAACTGGCTGTCGGAATAGGCCAACACCCGATCGGCCACCTGCAGCAACAGGTCCACTCCCTTCTGATCGACGAGCCGGCTCACGACCCCCATCAAGTAGGTGTCGGGGTTCACGGTCAGACCCATGCGCTCCTGAAGGGCCTTCTTGCAGAGGGCCTTGCCGGCCAGGTCATCGGCGGAAAAATTGGCCGGCAGGCTGGGATCGGTCTCAGGATTCCAATCATCCTGGTCGATCCCGTTAAGTATGCCGCGCAACTTGCCGCTGACAAAATTGAGCAGTCCGTCCAGCTGTTCGCCATATTCGGCCGTACGAATTTCTTCGGCGTAGGTAGGCGATACGGCATTGATCCGATCAGCATAGAGCAGGGCCGCAGCCATGGTGTTATCACCCTGCATATACCAAGGACACCAGGTCATGCGATCCAGCTTCCAACGCCACGGCCCCACATACTTGAGGTTATGGATGGTAAATACGGTGCTAATCTCTGGATCCTGATGCATCCAGACCGGGATCATGCCGGTATGCCAGTCATGGCAATGCAACACTTCCGGCTTCCAAACATGCCAGGCAAATTCCGCCGTGGCGCTGGCAAAGAAGGTGAAGCGCCAATCCTCGTCTTCACCGCCGTAGATGCGTTCTGGATCGAAGACCGGATGGCCGATTAGGTAGAGAGGCAGACCGTTATTGGGATGGCGTGTTTCGTACACGGCAAAGTCCGTGCCCATCGTGTGGGCCCGCCAGATCGGCTCAGCCGTAATCTCAAGCTTGCTCCAGAGCCGGCCATAGCCCGGCATGATCAACCGCACGTCATGGCCAAGGCTGGCCAGGGCGGGGGGCAAGGAGCCCACCACGTCACCCATGCCTCCAACCTTGACCATCGGGGCGCATTCGGCTGCGGCGAACAGCACGCGCATGGCGGGACTGGCGGAAGGGATCTAACTCTACGGCTGGCCTTAGAACATCCCCCCGGCCAAAGCCCAGGCCCCCTTGGCCAGCAGACCCTCGCCACCAACACCGGAGGCAAACGGCAACCTTGGGGGCAAGGCGCTAGGCAAATCGCTAGTCATCCCTCCGCACAGCCTTCAAGGCAACACCGTCACCGGCGTGCCCAGCTCCACCAGTTCATAGAGGCGCCGCACGTCCTCGTCGTAGAGACGCACACAGCCATGGGACACGGCCCGGCCGACGCTGCCCCGCTGGGGGGTGCCATGGAAGCCGATCGCCGCGCAGCTGGCCACCGCCAAGGGGCGTTGCCCTTCCCAGGGCTTGCGCAGGCTGCAGTCACGCCAGAAGCCGATCCAGCGACTGCCCAGGGGGTTAGACGGACCGGCGCCGATCTGGAGCGGGCGCTGGGGATGTTGCCAGGTCGGATTGGGGATCTTTTCCAATACCGCGAACGACCCCAGGGGCGTCTCCCAGCCGGGCCGGCCGATGGCCACGGGGAAGAGATCCAGCAGCACGCCGTCCTCCAGCAGCAGCAAGCGCCGCTTGCGCCGTTCCAGCACCAACTGGCGTCCCTGCTGGCGCACCAGGGCCGGCGGCAGGTCCAGAAGCCTGACCAGCGGGTTGTTCTGGCCGAGCTCGCGGGCCTCAACAATCGGCCCGAGCGGCTGGGCCCGGACAACCGCGGGTCCAGCGGCAAGGACCACCTCCAATGCACATGCCAGGGCAACGGCCAGGAGCGGCCGCAACGGCCCGGCGACCAATGCGGGGATCACGGGGCGAGACGGGCGTTGGCTGCTCAAGGCGCTGGCATCAAGGCAGCCAGGGCGAGGCCGAGAAGTCCGGGGGTCGTTTTTCCAGAAAGGCATTGCGTCCCTCCTGACCTTCTGCGGTTCGATAAAAGAGATGGGTCGCCTGGCCGGCCAGCTCCTGCAAGCCGGCCATGCCGTCAGTCTCGGCGTTAAAGGCGGCCTTGAGGCAGCGGATCGCCGTGGGGCTGTGGCCCAGCACCTCCCGGGCCCAACGCACCCCCTCGGCCTCCAGTTGGCCCAGGGGCACCACTTGGTTGACCAGACCCATGGCCAGGGCCTCCTCAGCGCCGTACTGGCGGCAGAGGAACCAGATTTCACGGGCCTTGCGCTGGCCCACCACCCGGGCCAGGTAACTGGCGCCAAAGCCGCCATCGAAGCTGCCGACCCGGGGGCCGGTTTGACCGAAGACGGCGTTATCGGCCGCCAGGCTGAGGTCACAGAGCAGGTGCAACACCTGGCCGCCGCCGATGGCGTAACCCGCCACTAGGGCGATCACCACCTTGGGCAGGCTGCGGATCAACCGCTGCAGGTCGAGCACGTTGAGCCGGGGCAGGCCCTCGTCATCGATATAGCCACCATCGCCGCGCACGCTCTGGTCCCCGCCGGCGCAGAAGGCATAGGCCCCGTCAGCGGCTGGCCCGGCGCCGGTAAAAAGCACCACGCCCACCGAAGGGTTATCACGAACCCGCGAGAAGGCGTCGTAGAGCTCGATGACGGTGCGGGGCCGGAAGGCGTTGCGCTTCTCGGGCCGGTTGATCGTGATGCGGGCGATGCCCTCTTCGCAGAGATCAAAAAGAATGTCTGAATAGCTCCCCTGCGGGATCCACGGCACCACGGCAGCCATCAACCCAGCACTGGCAATCCGGCCATTCTGCGCCGCAGCTCTGGAGCGAGGGCCGCCACCAGCGCCACTCCCAGCTCAGCAGCCAGGTCCACTCCCAGCTCCGCTTCCAGCTCACCGGTCAGCGGCGCTCCTAGCGCCCCTCCCTGCGCCTAGCCCGGAGGCCGGCTCTCCCCCAGGCGCAACCCCTGCCGCAATCCCTGACGCAGGGCTGCATCCGCTTGGCGGTCGGTGCGCAGCTCCAGCAGGGCCAGGCGCTGACCTGCCGCCCACGCCAGCCCCCCGGCCAGCTCCTCCAGCCCCCCCAGGCTGCGCCAAGGCACGCCAAAGGCCGCCGCCAGGGGGCCGTGGCAAATCGGCTGGGGCATGGCAAACAGGCGCTCGAAATCAAGGGAGGCGGTCGCCTGGGCGCCACTGGCGGGCCCCAGTTGGCGGGCTTGGACGCCACTGGCGGACTGCAACCCAGGTCGAATCGGCAGTTGTTCAAAGATGCCGCCACCGCCGTTGTCCACCAGCAGCACGGTCAACTGACCGCCCAGTTGCTGCTGCCAGAGCCAGCCGTGGCTGTCGTGCAGCAGGGCCAGATCACCGGTGAGCAACACCAGGCGCCCCTCGTGCTGGGCCAGGCCGCAGGCGATCGAAAGGGTGCCATCGATGCCGGAGGCGCCACGAAATCCATAGATGCGGCGCTGGGGGGCCCTCGGATCGCTGAAACTCTCCCAGTCCCGCACGGGACTGCTGCTGGCCAGCATCAGGGCCACCCCAGGCGGCAGTAGGGATCCCAGGGCCCGGCTCAGGGCCGGTTCGTTCGCCAAGCCTGTTGCTGGCAGCTGGCGGTCCAACCAGGCCTGGGCGTCCGCTTCGGCGGCCAGCCAGTGCGCTGCTTGAGCCAGGGCTCCAGCCGCAGGCGTGCCTCGCCAAAACTCCTGGGGCCAGGACTCCAGCCAAGACTCCAGCCCCAGGCCCCAGCGACCGGGAGCAGCGATCCCCGCGTCCAGGTTGCGGGGATCGGCTTCGCTAATCAGTAGCTGGGGTCCCCGGATCGCCGCCAACCACTGCTGCAGGCGCCGGCTGGCGGGCATGGGCCCCAGCCGCAGCACCTGACCTGCCGCCAATTGGGCGGATGGGGACTGCAGCAGCAGGTCGTAGGCCGAGATCGTGACCAGGTCCGGCCAGCCCCGCAGGCCTGAGAGCCCATCGGCCAACACCGGCCAACCGCTGCGGCGTTGCCAGCGCAGCAGGCCAACGGCAAAACGCTCCAGCTGCTCCGCCGTGCCGCGCCAGGGTCCAGCCACCACCACCCCGGCCTGGTCCCCATCCAGGCCGGCAGCGGGCCCGCCCAAAAGGGCAATCAGCGGGGTCGAATCCTGGCGAAAAGGGGCCTTGAAGGCCGTTCTCAACTCCTGGAACGGCGATGGGGCCCTCTGCCGAGACCGCTCTTGGGCCAAGTCCAAAGCCCCGGCCTGAGACAAATCCCTGGCAGAACCCAAAACCCCGGCCTGAACCCTGCCCAACTCCCTAGCCAGATCGCCGGCCAGGCACGCCAGCGCCTCCGCACTGATATGAAGCGGCTCTTCGATTGGCAGATTGAGGTGCACCGGCCCTAAGGGACTGCCCAGGCAGGCCTGCCAGGCGCGCCTGGCCAGAGACTCCAGGCTGGGGTCCGTCTCCTGGGCGAGGCCGCCAGGGCTTGTCTGCAGCAGCAGGCGGCAGCAGGGGGCCAGGAAGGCCTCCTGGTTCACGGTCTGGTTAGCACCGCGGTCCTTGAGCCGGGTGGGGCGGTCGGCGCTGAGCAGCAGTAGGGGGATAGCGCCCCGATCGGCTTCAACCACGGCCGGCAGCAGGTTGGCGACGGCGCTGCCCGAGGTCGTGACCACCGCCGCCGGCAGGCCGGCAGCCCGGCCTAAGCCGAGGGCAAAAAAGGCAGCCGAGCGCTCATCAACGGCGGTAAACAGCTGCAGGCCGTGGCGCTCCAGCAGGCCCGCCGCTACCGCCAGGGGGGCTGAGCGGCTGCCAGGGCAGAGCACGAGCCGCTCGAGCCCCTGGCGCCTCAGGGCCAGCAACAGGCCCAGGGCGGCGCGAAGGTTGGCCTCAGCCGTTGGGGGGTCGGGGGGGGCCAGCACCGCAGCGGAGGGTGGTCAGGACCAGCCGATCATGCTGAAGCGCCGACCCGGCTCACGACCTTGACGTGGACAATCCACTGGAGGTGTACCTGGACCAATCCCCGGGACTCTTCCTGGACCGATGCCAGGGCGCTCTGCCGTGGTTCCGCGCCAGGGTGCTCCAGCTCGGGGCTCCCGCCAGCTCCACCACCCTTGGATCGCAATCGCCCGATGGCTGCCGCCCCTCCCGACCCTGCCGCACAGGCGGCACCGCCGCCGATACAGATCCCGGCCAGCCCAGCGGCGCCCAAGCCCTGGTGGAGTTCCTTGTTGGTCTGGCTGGCCCTGGCCCTAGTGCTGCGCTGGGCCGTGATCGAGCCCCGCTGGATCCCGTCGGGATCGATGCTGCCCACCCTGGAACTCCAAGACCGGGTCTTGGTGGAAAAGTTGCGCCCCAAGCTGGGCCAGCCCCTGCCCCTAGGCACGATCGTGGTCTTCCATCCGCCAGAAGCCCTATTAGCAGCGGGCTACGACGCCAACGCTGCCCTGATCAAACGGGTGGTGGCCCGCTCTGGCGATGTGGTCGAAGTCAAGCAGGGCCAGCTCTATCGCAATGGCGAAGTGGTGGACGAACCCTGGCTGGCCGAACCGATGCACTACCGCTTCGGCCCGGTGACCGTGCCGGCAGGCAACCTGCTGGTTTTGGGGGACAACCGCAATGCCAGCCTCGATTCCCACCTCTGGGGGCCCTTGCCCAGCCAGGAGGTGATCGGCACGGCCCTAGTCCGCTACTGGCCCTGGAACCGGATCGGTCTGCTTCGGTTTTCCCCCATGGATCCAGCAGCCCACCTCGGTCAGCTGGGGTAAGGTAATTCGCGTGATACGGAGCAGTCCGGAGATGTTCAACCCGGAGTTCCTGACGACGGACAGTGAGTCAACCAACGGCAACTCGCTGATTCAGTACCTCCAGGAGCAATCTCCGGATGTGCTTCAACGGGTGGCCCGCTCCGCCAGTTCCGAGATCCAGGACATCATTCGCCATAACGTCCATGGCCTGCTTGGCATGCTGCCTGGCGAACAGTTTGAGGTAAAAATCCAGGCCAGTCGCGACAATCTCGCCGGCCTGCTTGCCTCGGCCATGATGACTGGCTACTTCCTGCGCCAGATGGAACAACGCATGGAACTGGAAGCCAGCCTGTTTAGTGAGGACAACCTTGACAGCGATCCGGGCGAACTGGAACTCTGAAATCCTCCTGCCGATGGGCTGCCCAGGCTGCCGGAGCTTGATTTGATTATCCCTAGAGTTTGCGCAGATGACCTGCTCATACCTAAGGGATTTTTTTGTTGGGATTTGTTGTAGCGGTTTCGGCCACGGTCCCTGGCACCAGACCCCAGCGCAATAGGCGATCATCGATAGCCGAAAGGGTTGCCCAATCGTCGCCGCTGGGGGCCCAGGGCCGGGCTTCGAGTTCGCTGGCGAGCCTGCCGAAATCGGCCCCCGTGCAGGCCAGGGGCGCCAGGTAATGGGCGCCGATCACCTGACGGATGCCCTGCAAGCGGGCCAGCCGCCGCAGCCACTCGAGCAGCACGCCCCGATGGCGAGGAAAGACCAGCCGCTCCAGCACAGGAGCCAGTTGCAGCTTGGGCTGGCCGCCGGCCAGCAGGGCCGAGAAGGCCTGTTCCCAGCCGCTCTGCCAGCGGAAGGGATAAAGACCGAAATAGCTCTTAGCAGTCCTCAGTCCGGGCCGAAAAGCCTGGGACCAGACCTGGCTCAAGGGCACCACCTCCAGGGACGCCGGGCGGAAATAGGAGGCAAACAGCACTAGGCGCTGCCAGCCCTTGCGGCGTTGCTCGGGACTATCGATCAAGGGCTCATCGCCCCGCTCGCGAGCATGGAAAAGCAGCGGCGTGGGATCGGCGTCAAACAACTCGGGCGGCTCGGCGCCGATTGCCACCAGGGCATCGGTGAGCAGCAGGCTGCCGCTGGCCCGATGCAGGCAACTGATTTCCTGAAAGCGGCCCAGGCCCAGATCCACAGGTCCGAGCGATTCCCAGGCCAGCTCGTCGGAGTGGGGCAGCCCATCCACAAAGAGGGTGTGGGTGCGCCCGGAGGGAAACCCCAGCCAGCTCAGGGGCAGGTTCAGCGGAAAACTCCACTGACCCGGACTCACCCACACCTGGGCCTGGGGGAAGGCCCGCGCCAGGGCCGGCAGGGGCAACTTGTGCTCCAGCCCCGAACTGGTGGCCAGCACGATGCTGCACACGGGCCCATGCAGAATTTCCAACTGGCGCAACTCGGCCAGCAGGTCCTGGGTCGCGGCGACCGGTGCATAGAGCAGCAGGCCCTGTTTGAGCCGCACCACGGTCATGCGGATCGGCACCGCCACATAGAAGATCCCTTGGAGCTGCTCAAAACTCCAGACCTGGCCAGCGATCAGTTCCCGCACCAAGGTGCGGCGCCGGCCGTAGGGATAGAGCGGCAACAGGGGCCACCAGGGCCAGTGCTGATCCACCAGGGAAGGGACACAGGGGCCCCATCCTCGCAAGCTGTATCCGGCAGTCGTCGTCGCCAAGCCGTGCCGGCCCTCGCGAACGGAACAGGGGGTCTCTTCTCTGGGCACAACCTGCCAACAGAAAGGCCCCCTTGCAGCGCAAGGGGGCCGGTGGAGGGACGGGGAATGGCGACGGGGGTGGGGGCAGATCGCTCCAAAACCACTCCTTTCAGCCCTCAGCCGATGGAAGGAGCCGTCAGGGCCACGGGGATGGCTTTGACGGCAGCCAGATCAAGCGGGAAGTTGTGGGCATTGCGCTCGTGCATCACTTCCATGCCAAGACCGGCGCGGTTGAGGATGTCGGCCCAGGTGTTGACCACCCGGCCCTGGGAATCGAGGATCGACTGGTTGAAGTTGAAGCCGTTGAGGTTGAAGGCCATGGTGCTGACGCCCAGGGCGGTGAACCAGATGCCCACCACCGGCCAACCGGCCAGGAAAAAGTGGAGGCTGCGGCTGTTGTTGAAGGAGGCGTACTGGAAAATCAGGCGACCGAAGT
The DNA here is from genome assembly GCA_945860085.1 of Synechococcus sp. UW140. Classification (GTDB taxonomy): domain Bacteria; phylum Cyanobacteriota; class Cyanobacteriia; order PCC-6307; family Cyanobiaceae; genus BAIKAL-G1. The sequence goes on from CAMAPJ010000035.1 coordinate 19,617, forward strand.
AACCGTGGGCAGCCACGATGTTGTAGGTCTCTTCCTCCTGACCAAACTTGTAGCCGTAGTTCTGGGATTCGGTCTCGGTGGTTTCCCGCACCAACGAGGAGGTCACCAACGAGCCATGCATGGCGGAGAACAAGCTGCCACCAAAGACACCGGCCACCCCCAGCATGTGGAAGGGGTGCATCAGGATGTTGTGCTCAGCCTGGAACACCAACATGAAGTTGAAGGTGCCCGAGATGCCCAGCGGCATGCCATCGGAAAAGGAGCCCTGACCGAAGGGATAGATCAGAAAAACGGCAAAGGCGGCTGAAAGGGGCGCGCTATAGGCGACACAGATCCAAGGGCGCATGCCTAGGCGGTAGGAGAGCTCCCACTGACGTCCCATATAGGAAGAGATGCCGATCAGGAAGTGGAAAACGATCAGCTGGTAAGGGCCACCGTTGTAGAGCCACTCATCCAAGCTGGCCGCTTCCCAGATCGGGTAGAGGTGCAGGCCGATGGCGTTACTGGAAGGGATAACAGCGCCAGAGATGATGTTGTTGCCGTACAGGAACGAGCCGGCCACGGGTTCGCGGATTCCATCGATGTCGACGGGGGGAGCCGCGATGAACGCAATGATGAAGCAGATGGTCGCCGTGAGAAGGCAGGGGATCATGAGCACACCGAACCAGCCCACATAAATGCGGTTGTCGGTTGATGTCACCCACTGGCAGAAGCTTTCCCAGCTACTACGGCGGCCGCTGCGAAGGGCAGTGGTCATGGATTAGAAGAGAACGGATTAGCCGTCTTGAGCGGCATCCGAACGCTAAGTGCGGTCCCTCTGGCATTCTCGAAGCGCAAACAAACTTCAAACCCCTTCAATTAACTTCAGGAGCCTTCAGTTTTCTTTGCAAAGGGGCGCTGATCTCGAAAGAATGATTCACAAAGGCCCCGATCACCTCGCCCTCCATCAGCCACTGCCCTCAGGAGATTGGCGCGACCAGAGCCGCCTGCTGGCGCAGCCATTGCTGGCCCTGCTGCAAGAAGGCCGACCAATCAAGTTTTTCCGTTTCAGCTGCCCGGGCCACCAGCAAGGGGGCCTGGGCTTTGAGCAGGGCCAGGTCCGCTTCGGCCACGCCTGAGGAGAGCGCCAAATAGTCGGCCATCGCCCGGGCCACCACCCGGGTCAGATAGGCGGCGCTGAGGGCCTGAACGGCGCTGCCCAGCAGCCAGGTGGCGCCGTGCCACTTGATGATCCCGGCTAGGGCCTGGCTGGTCCACTCGACCACCCCCAATTGCAGGGCGGCCTTGGCCAGTTCCTGGGCGGCGGCCTGGAGCTGCTCCAGGCTCCAGGGGCTATCCCAGAGACGTCCCATCTCCTGGAGCATCAGGCCATTGGCCCCGGCCAGCACCAACAGGTCCAGGCTGGGCAAGGGGGCCAACACCACCCCGGCCGCCACCGCCCATTGGGTCTGGGAAACCAGCTGCTGCAAGCGCTGTCGACGCAGACCCTCCAGGTCCGCCTGCCAGCGGCCATGGAGCGCCTCCAGGCAGCGGCAGAGCGTGGCATCGATCTGGGACAGGCCCGGGCGCTCCAACTGCAGGGCCAGGGGTGCCAACTGCTCCACCAGCCTGGAAGCGAGATCCTGAGACGCGCTGCCAGAGTCTTGGGAGGCGTGGCCCTGGGAAGGGTGGCCCTGGGAAGCGGTGGCGGGCGTCCAGGCAAACCAGCGCTGGCGCAACGCCGCTGGCAGTTGGGCCTCAAGTTCGGCCTGACGCTGGGGATTGAGGTCGGCGGCACCCGGATTGACCAGCAACCAGGCCGACTGGTTCACCGGCAAGGACTCCAGCCAGCGCAGGTCGGCGGCCTGCAGCGGTAGCTCCAGGCAATAGAGGACGTGGTCGCACTGGCTAAACGCCTGGGGCCATTGCCAATCTGGACTCTGGGCCGGCAAGGGATGGCTCAAGTGCAGGCGCAGGGGCCGGCGGCTGCCCAGGGCGGCACTGAACGCGGCCTGGGCAGCCGCCGGGGGCAACTGGCAGCCGCTCAGGGCCACCTCGAGCCGTTGGCGCTGCTGCTGCTGCTTCAGCTCCTCAAGCTGACTGTGGCGGTCGGGTTGGCCGGGGGCCGGCTGGGCTTCAAGCCGCTCGAACTGGGCCAAAACAGTTGCGCAGCGGGCGATCCAACCTTCGCTGGAGCGGGGCAAACGGACCGTCGCTACGGCCGGCCGCCGGCGAGCCAGCAACCAGCAGCCAGCCCCGGCCGCCGCCAGGGGCACCACGGAGGAGAGATGCAGGCTGTCGGCTAGGACCCAGCCCCCGGCGAGGGTGGCCGCCAAGGGCCACCAGCGACCCAGAGGAAGCCTGGGAAAGCCAAGCGATTGCAGGCTTTTCAGACGTCTGAACGCCTCAAAGAGAGTGGGGTTCTCGGGTGGCTTCGCAGGCAGTGCTTGGCCTGGAAGCCGGGCAGCTGGGCCGCCATCAAGGGAGGCGCTGGAATCGGCTTGGGCGCTCAAGGCAAGACGGGCTCCAACCCAGCCTGTTTAGCTCAAGCGCCGCAGCCTGGACAGGCTCGGGGCCGCCTCTGACACCAACCCTGAGGGAAATTGCCCATAGGGTGTGAGCCAGAGCACGCCGTCGCCATGCCCCACTACGGCTTCGGGTCCGCACCGCCTACCGACGTCAGCTCCGGCGAACGCACCCTGCTCAGCCAGAGCCATCGCCAGCACACCGAAGCCCTGCTGGTGCGTCAGCAACTGCAGGGCTGGCATGGCGAGCTGCCGGTGTTGCTGCTTGAGCGCTGTTGGTTGCGCCTGGAGCAGGTGAGCGTGCAAGCCTTCGGCGCCGCCCTGCCCCCTGATGCCAGTGGGGCAGCGCCAGAACTGGTGCGCTTCCGGGACTTGGCCCGTTCTGGCCTGGAGGCTTCCCTGGCGGAGCAACTTTGTTGGCAGGAATTTGGACGGGAGGCGTTCCAGCAGGCCCTACTCCGCTACTGGAGCGCCCAGGAGGCGGGCAACCACAACTGGACCCTGGACCGCTATCTGGCCTTTCTGGCGGACTATCGCCACCGGATGGAAGCGACGGGCCCAAAACCCATTCCCTTGGTGGTGCTAGCCCGATCCGGTGCCCCGGAGCCCCACCGGATCGAATGGTGCTGGCCTTGGCCAACCCCCATGCGTCACACTGGCCCCTGATTTCCAGTGCTGCGGTGATGGCGGACGAGACGAACGCATCGATCCAGTCAGCCAGCCCCGAGGGCCAGCAGGACGGTGGCTTCCGCGGCGGGCGCGGCGGACGCGAAGGCGGCGGTCGTGAGGGAGGTGGCCGGGAAGGCGGCGGTCGCGAAGGCGGTGGCCGCGAGGGGGGGGGCCGCGAGGGCGGTGGCCGGGAACCCGGCGGATTCCGCATCCGCCTCAGCGAGAACGAAATGCGGGCCGCCCGCGCCATCCAGGAGGCCTTCGGCCTGCGCTCCACCGTGGCCGCTCTGGGCCTGTCCCTGCGCACGGTGGCTCAGTTGCTGGAGCAGGGCCAACTCGATGAAATCGTGGCCGCCACTAGGGCCCAGGCCGGGGCCCACAACGACTCCCCCCGCGCCGAGGGCAGGCGGGAACCCCGTGGCGGTGGCGGTGGTGGTGGCACGGGTGGAGGTGGCCGGGGCGAACGCTCCGCTGGCAACTCCCGCCCCAATCCCTTCGCCCGCCCCAGCAAGCCAGCTGCTGTTGTCGAAGCTCCTGAAGAAGCTCCTCTCGAAGACGAGGCTGCCCCTGAGGCGCCTGGTGGCGAAGACGCTGCCAGTGACCTGAGTTCTGACTCGGCGGCAGACCTGGCGACCCCGGCAACCGACAGCAGCGAGACCGCAGCGACAGACCAGGCCCCTTCGGCAGAACCAACTGCGCAAACGGCCTGAGCCGGCAGCCAGGGGCCTGGGATTGGGGCAAGTCAGGGATTCTCATCAGAGTCCCTGACTGATGCTGCCCCGGCCATCCGCCAGCCCCTTAAACCGCCCGTTCCCAACCCTGGCTCCCCGACATCGGGCCAACCAGACGGCGTCGCTCAGCCAGGGCTTTGGCATACCACCCGGGCCGGCAGGGCAGAATCCGCCGAACGGACTGAAAGCTTGATGGCACGCGCACGGGTTCTCTCAGGGGTGCAACCCACCGGGGCCTTGCACCTAGGCAACTGGCTGGGGGCGATCCGCAACTGGGTGAGTCTGCAGGAGAGCCACGACACCTTTTTCTGCGTTGTCGATCTGCACGCAATCACGGTGCCCCACGATCCGGCCCGGCTGGCAGCCGACACGCGCAGCACCGCTGCCCTGTATCTAGCCTGCGGAATCGATCCCGCCAAGGCCACGGTCTTTGTGCAGAGTCAGGTAGCCGCCCACAGCGAACTCTGCTGGCTGCTCAATTGCGTCACGCCGTTGAACTGGCTGGAGCGGATGATCCAGTTCAAGGAAAAGGCCCTCAAGCAGGGCGACAACGTCTCGGTGGGCCTGCTTGACTACCCGGTGTTGATGGCGGCCGACATCCTGCTCTACGACGCCGATCTGGTGCCGGTGGGAGAAGACCAGAAACAACATCTCGAGCTGGCCCGGGACATCGCCCAGCAACGGATCAACAGCCGCTTCGGCAGCGAAGACGCGCCGGTGCTCAAAATTCCCGAACCGATGATTCTTAAGGAGGGGGCCCGGGTGATGAGCCTCACCGATGGCCGCAGCAAGATGAGTAAGAGCGACCCCAACGAAGGCTCCCGCATCAACCTGCTCGATCCCCCCGAGCTGATCACCAAGAAAATCAAACGGGCCAAAACCGACCCGGTGATCGGCCTGGAATTCGGCAATCCAGAGCGGCCTGAAACCGACAACCTGCTTGGGCTTTATGCCCTACTCAGCGGCCAGGCCCGCGACACCGTGGCCGAAGAATGCGCCGAGATGGGCTGGGGACGCTTCAAGCCCCTGCTGGCCGAAGCGGCGGTAGCCGCCCTACAGCCGCTGCAGGAGCGCTACGCCGAACTCTCCAGCGACCCGGCCGAACTCGATCGGGTGCTGGCCAGGGGCCGCCAACGGGCCAGCGAGGTGGCCGAAGCCACCCTGGCCCGAACCAAGGCGGCCCTGGGCTTCCTGGCAGCTGCCTAAGCGCCAAAGGCAGGGCCTGAATGCTTCGGTGTTTGGGTCCTAAGGATCCTTGTCGATCTCAGGGATCTGGCCCTGCAGCGCTGGCAAAGATCGCTCCGCTTCCGGCAGTATCAGGCCCGCCTGGCGCATCAGGCTGGACAGGCTCCAAACGCGCAGCATCAGCCGATGCCAGGGGGCCATGGCGTCCATGTCGAGGGCGATGGGGCAAGGGCTGGCCCGGCGCAGGGCCCGGGCGGCGGCCAGCTCGGCCAGGGCCCCGTTCAAGGCGGTGGTGAGGCGGCGCTGCTCGGACGCTGGCAGCAACGAATCGGGAGCCAGCTCCAGCAGCCGCAGGCCCCGCCCGAACCAGTGTTCGAAATCAGCCAGCAGGGATTCGAGCAGCTCCTCCAGCAGCTGGCTTGAGTCAGGCGGGGGGAATGAACGGTCCACAGATCGACTGTATCGAGGCGATTCGCCCTGCGTAGGATCCCAATCCACCCTTCCCCTATGCCGTGACCGCCAGCCGCTCCGCCGATCCAGCCCAGAGCCCCGGCGCGGCCAGCACCACCACGGTCACGAACTCGCTGACCACGACTACCTCGAGCGAGCCCACTCAGGCCCCTGCCCGGGCTGGCATCTCGGCCCCTGGCCAGGCTGGAGCCGAGGCGCCAGTGTCAATCAGCCTGCCGAAAACCAGCGAAAGTCCCCAGCTGCTGCGCATCCGCCATTCGATGAGCCACGTGCTGGCCATGGCGGTTCAGAAGCTCTTTCCCCAGGCCCAGGTGACGATCGGCCCCTGGACCGAATCCGGCTTTTACTACGACTTCGATAACCCCGAGCCGTTCACCGAAGCCGATCTCAAGGCGATCAAAAAGGAGATGGGCAAAATCATCGGCCGGCGCTTGCCGCTACAACGGCTGGAGGTGAGCCGGGCCGAAGCGGAAGCGCGCATTACGGCCCAGAACGAGCCCTACAAGCTGGAAATCCTGGCTGGGATCCAGGAGCCGATCAGTCTCTACACCCTTGGTGACGACTGGTGGGACCTCTGCGCCGGCCCCCATGTGGACAACACCAGCGAACTCAACCCCAAGGCCTTTGAGCTCGAAAGCGTGGCGGGCGCCTACTGGCGTGGCGATGAGAAACGGGCCCAGCTGCAGCGCATCTATGGCACGGCTTGGGAAACCCAAGAGCAGCTGGCTGAATACAAACGCCGCAAAGAAGAGGCCCTGCGCCGCGACCACCGCCGCCTTGGCAGCGACTTGAATCTCTTCTCGATCGAAGATGAGGCGGGCGCCGGTCTGGTCTTCTGGCATCCCCGCGGCGCCCGCATGCGCCTGCTGATTGAGGACTTCTGGCGCTCGGCCCACTTTGCCGATGGCTACGAACTGCTCTACACCCCCCATGTGGCGGACATCAGCCTCTGGAAAACCTCCGGCCACCTTGATTTCTACGCCGAAAGCATGTTCGGGCCCATGCAGGTGGATGAGCGCCAATACCAGCTCAAGCCGATGAATTGCCCCTTTCACGTACTCACCTATGCGAGCAGTTTGCGCAGTTACCGCGAACTGCCGATCCGCTGGGCGGAACTGGGAACCGTTTATCGCTACGAGCGGCCCGGTGTGATGCATGGCCTGATGCGGGTGCGCGGCTTCACCCAGGACGACGCCCATGTTTTCTGCCTGCCTGAGCAGATCGGCGATGAAATCCTGCGCATCCTCGATCTCACCGAAACGATCCTTAGCACCTTCGATTTCAAGACCTACGAGATCAATCTTTCCACCCGGCCCGAGAAATCGATCGGCGATGATGCTGTGTGGGATCTGGCCACCCAAGGCCTGATTGAGGCCCTCGATCGCAAGGGCTGGGCCTACAAGGTGGATGAGGGTGGCGGCGCCTTCTATGGCCCCAAGATCGACCTCAAGATCGAAGATGCGATCGGCCGGATGTGGCAATGCTCCACGATCCAGCTGGATTTCAACCTGCCCGAACGCTTCAACCTGGAGTACGTGGCCGCCGACGGCAGCCGCCAGCGACCGATCATGATTCACCGGGCGATCTTTGGTTCCCTAGAGCGCTTCTTCGGGATCATGACCGAGAACTACGCCGGCGATTTCCCCTTCTGGCTTGCACCCGAACAGATCCGGCTGCTGCCCGTTACCGATGAGGTGATGCCCTACGCCGAGCAGCTACTGGAGCAGCTCAAGGCCGCTGGCATCCGTGCCACCCTGGACCATTCCGGCGAGCGCCTCGGCAAGCTGATTCGCAACGGCGAACAGATGAAAATCCCCCTGTTGGGAGTGATCGGCGCCAAGGAGGCTGAAACAGGTGCCGTGAGCCTGCGCAGCAGACGCGAAGGCGAGCTCGGCAGCGTGACCGTGGTCAATCTGCTGGCTGCAGCAGTGAAGGCAAATGTCGAGCGGGCAGCTGGCCTGGGCCTACCGGCGATCCCTTCACCCGGCCAGTGACCACCCTTCTAGCTGGGGACATCGGCGGCACCAAGACCCTTCTCGCCCTGTATCAGCTGCAGGCCGGGGGTGAATTGGAGCTGCTGCGCAGTGAGCGCTACCTATCCGCCGACTGGGACGACCTAGCCCCAATGCTTGACAGTTTTCTAGGTGTTGGCAAGCCCACCCCAGCTGCCGCCTGCCTGGCGGTGGCTGGGCCGGTGGTGGCGGGTCAGGCCCAACTAACCAACCTTCACTGGCAGCTTGATGGCAGCCAGCTGGCTGCGGCCACAGGTATTGGGCGGTTTGAGCTGGTCAATGATTTCGCCGTATTGATCTACGGGCTGCCCCACCTCACCTCAGAGCAACAGGCGCCAATCCGCCCGGGGGTGGCGAGGCCGGAGGCGCCTTTGCTGGTGCTAGGTGCGGGAACGGGTCTAGGGGTTGCCTACGGGGTACCAACCCCAACTGGGTTGGTAGCGGTGGCCAGTGAGGCCGCCCACGCTGAATTCGCCCCCCGCAGCCAGCAGGAATGGGAACTCAAACGGTGGCTCGCCCAAGAGCGGGGCCTGGAGCGAGTCTCGATCGAGCGGGTGGTGAGCGGCACGGGCCTGGGCGAAGTGGCGCGCTGGCTGCTTCACATCCGCCACCCCGGCGGAGACCATCCCCTTTTCCCGCTAGCCGAAGGGTCGGAACTGCCCGCTGC
>CAMAPJ010000036.1 GCA_945860085.1 Synechococcus sp. UW140
CAGTGGCCGTGGTCAGAGTGGCCAGGGCTGTCTGAGGCTCGTCTCAATGGGCACCTAGGGCAGCAGAACAGAGCCGCAGCGGTCCTGCTCAGTGCTGCCGTACGCCGTCTCAGGCAGACTGCTTCTCTATTGGCAACAAACTCCTAGGCCATCAAATAGGCTTGCAAGGCCTGGGTTGCGGCCATAGCTACTGAGGTTGTTGACGAGCAGTATCATTTTCGTGCCCGCTTGCCTTTGGCGAATCCGCCCCACTAAGGCGGCGCCAGCGTCGCTGCTGATGCTGTCGACTAGAAGCAGGATCACAGGCAATTCTGCTGCTGTGACGAGGTCTTCGACCTCTTTTTCACTGCAGCCTGCACCGAGCAGTTTAAAGGTAGCTAGCTGCTGACTGACCAGCGCTGTTAGGTAGGCTTCATAGGGAGAATTTGTGCCAAACACAACGCCATATCCTTTAACCAGCTCCAATAGATAGCTGGTGTCCCAGAGCACTTCTCGATCGCCTGGCAGAAATAGGGCCATGGAGCCAGCCAATTAGCCCATCATGCCGAGCGGCTGGGTGCTGAGCTCCTGTTCTTGGGCTCTGGCGCCAGGCTCAACCCTGGTTGAACAGGAGGCCAAGGCCGATTTGCTGCAGGATTCCCTGGCCGGTGAGCGCTTCGGTGAGCACGCCGATCACCAAGCCGAGCATGGCGGCGCGGCCGTTGAACAATTCCACCTGCTGAAGCTGCTCGGCGTGGATCTGGGCAGCGGCCGTGGCCTCATACCAAGCGAAGGAAGGACGCTCGTCACTGGTGGCGGTTGCTGCGCTCGGCAAGCTGCTGGGCATGGCGGAAGCGGCAATGTCCGCAAATTGTAACGTTTCTTTGCCTTGGCTTGACGGCCATGGGCTCTGACCTTCCAGGGCACCCTTTAGCGGCGTCCTGTTGCGTCCCCTGCCCCTGGGCCCTAGGCCCCGCGGGATGCGGGCGATAGGGTCAATCCCAGGCAGGACATTCCATGGCTTCGAGTGCAGCACCGCAGGGTTCAGGCCCCTCCCCTGGACGCCCCTCCCTGTTGGCGGCTGAGGCCGGCCCGATTGGCGTCCTGATCTGCGGCCATGGCAGCCGCAATCGGCTGGCCGTGGCCGAATTTGCCCAATTGGCCGAAGCCCTGCGTCGCCTCTTGCCCGAGGTGCCCGTCGCCCACGGCTACCTGGAATTCGCCCGGCCGATCCTGCGCGAGGGGCTCGACAGCCTGCGGGCTCAAGGCGTCAAACGGGTGTTGGCGGTTCCCGCCATGTTGTTCGCCGCCGGCCACGCCAAGAACGACATCCCCTCCGTTCTCAATACCTATGCGGCCGAAACCGGCCTGCGCATTGATTACGGCCGCGAACTGGGGGTCGACCTCAAGATGATCCAGGCCGCTGGGGCGCGGATTCGCGAGGCCCTCGCCGATTTGGTCCCCGTGCCGATTAGCGAGACCCTGCTGGTGGTGGTGGGCCGGGGTTCCTCCGATCCCGATGCCAATTCCAACGTCTCCAAGGTGACGCGGATGCTGGTCGAGGGCCTGGGCTTCGGCTGGGGCGAAACCGTCTACTCCGGGGTCACCTTTCCCCTGGTTGAGCCAGGCTTGCGCCATGCCGTGCGGCTGGGCTATCGCCGCATCGTCGTGTTCCCCTACTTCCTCTTTTCCGGTGTGCTGGTTAGCCGCATCCGCCAGCACACCGCCCTGGTTGCGGCCGACCATCCCGAGCTGGAGTTCATCGATGCCAGCTACCTCGGCGACCACCCCCTAGTCGTCGAGACCTTCCGCGAGCGCCTCGAAGAAGTGGTGCGCGGCGACACCCAGATGAATTGCTCCCTCTGTAAATACCGGGCCCAGGTGCTTGGTTTTGAAGTGGAGGTGGGCGCCCCCCAGCGCAGCCACCACCACCACGTGGAGGGCCTCAGCGAAGCCTGCAGCCTCTGCGAACTGGAATGCACCGGCGCCTGCCAGAGCGATGGCGTCCCCCTCCCTCCCGCCAGCGATCTCGGTCACGGCCATAGCCCCGCGCACGTCCACAGCCCCGAGCACGGCCACAGCCATGAAGCTGGCCACAGCCATGAAGCCGGCCACAGCCATGACCACAGCCAGGACACCGGCCATAGCCATGCTCCTTACCCCCAGGCGGACCATCCCCTAGGGCCCCGCACCCTGGCGGCCAGCAACTCGGCCCAGCGTCAACGCAGCCAGAGTGCGGTTGGCCCTGGCGCTTCAGTCCCGGAGCTGAACCCCCCTGGCGAAGACGGGTTCGCCGGCTGATTGAGCCTGTCCCAGGCCGTCTCAGTTTCCAGGCTCACACAGGGACCAATGGGACCCAGGTGAGTGCGTTGCGGCCGCAGGGTGGCTGAATCGCGCGAAATCAATGGCCAGCTCCGGTCTCTCAGCAGCCCTGAATACCAAGTTCTCTGACCAGGCATTAGGTCTGCTGATCAGCGGCAGATTTCCCCAGGTATTAGGGGTTTTCCACAGATTCAGGGGGGTTTTCCCACAGTTTTTGGTCCCAGGCCCCTGCCATGGCGGGGGCGTTGGGGATTCTGCTGAGTCGTTTCGGGCCGTCTTGACAGCTTTGGCCTCTGGCCGACTCGCTTGGCTAGGGAGTCAGGAGGCGCCCGGGCCAAGCCAGTGCTTGTAAGCGGTCTCAGCTTGAAGCGGCGTGGGTTTGGCCAGGCCGCAAGCGTTTGACGGTTGAAGGGACCTGTGGCTTGCTGGCCCCACAGCCGGAGTTGGACGTTGGCAGCAGAGGCAGGAGCAGGGCGGAGCCTTCGGCAGGAGCCGGGCCAGCAAAGCCAGGGCCAACCAAGCCAGCCCCAACAGGGCCAACTTCAGCCGGGGCGAACCCAGGTTCAGCCCAGCCGAATCCAGGTTCAGCCAGCCCTGAGCGCAGGCGCTCCCCAGCCCCCGGCCCTGTCCCAGGCCCTGCGCATCAGCCTGGAGGCGGAGATCCCCGAAGCCCTGTTTGAGGGCATGCGCGCCTTCATCGAGGCCCGGCCCGACTGGGACCAGTACCGCCTGGTGACCTCTGCCCTGGCCGGCTTCCTGTTCCAGCAAGGCTGGGCTGCGGGCTGCGTCAGCCAGCACTACCTCAATGGCCTGTTCGGCGAGGACGACGCCTGAGGCGCTGGACTCCGCCCAGCGAGCCCCGGCGTCGAGGCAAAAAAAAGGGGGAGTGTGAACCCCCGCCTCCGTTTCTCCCTACCCGACCCGTTTGGAGGTCGCCCCTGAAGTGTGCCTTGCTCCTGGAGGGTCAACTGTTCCCCTTGTTACCAATGTCCAGGCCCGTGCGGGCGTCCGGACCGCCGGCTCGCCGGTTCTGCCCCCAGCCGGCAGCGGCCCCAAAGGCCTTGGGGCCTGGCCTCCCCTGCGGCACTCCAGAAGTGCGGCCAGGCCTCAGAGCTCGCCGCGGCGTAGTTGCTCGGCGGCCCGCTCGCAGGCGCGCCAGGTGATCGCCATTTCGGTGAGGGTGGGGCTCTGCCAGCCGGAACTGGGCCAGCAGGCCCCATCGGTCACCAGCAGGTTGGGGCTGCGCCAGAGCTGGTTCCAACTGTTGACCACCCCGTCGCTGTCCCTGTCCGCCATCGGCGCACCACCCAGTTCGTGGATGTAGTAGCCCGGCGGCGGCGCCCCGGGGGCCAGGGCCAGGCTGCCCTTCACCAAAGGTTCCAGCAGCGGAAACACAAACAAATCCACTAGGGGGGCGATCTGGCCGCCGGCGCAGGCCACGGCCGCCTGCATGCGCGCCTGCATATGGGCCACCATGCGAGCTTCGTTCTCGCCCCAGCGGCAGTCGATGTGGGCCACGGGCAGGCCCCAGGCATCGCGCTGCTCCCGGTTGAGGCTCACCCGGTTGTGGTGTTGAGAGAGCACTTCGCCATGGCCGATCAGGAAGCCCACCGCCTCGCGGGGCCGGCGCTTCAACGGCGCCGGCGGATCAAACCGCTGGATTCCCCCCCAGAGGCCGTAGCCGCGCAGGAAGTCCTGGTCGGGGCTGGCGCCCAGGTTCACCGTGTTGGGAATAAAGACACTGCCGGCCCCCGACAGTTCCGTCGCCCCGGCGGCCGCTTGCTCAGGCAAGGCAAAGAAGCGGCTGGTCGAGACGTGGTCCATCAGGCCGTGGCCGAGCAGGCCGGAGGGATCCTCTAGGCCGTGCTCCTGGTACTCGGAGCCCGAGTGCAGCAGGATCCGCAGGCTTTCGATCGTTGAGGCACACAGCACCACCAGCGAGGCGTTGGCCCGCAGGCTCTTTCCGCTCTGGCCATCGATGAACACCACGCCCCGGGCCCGGCCGCTGCGGGGCTCCAGCTCCACATGGCTCACGACCGCGCCACTACGCAGACTCACCCGGCCCGTGGCCAGGGCCTCCTTCAGGCAGCCCCCCTGGGAGCTGGAGCGGGGCCAGGGGCCCTCCCCAGCCCCAGGGCGCCGCAGGGCAAAGCCGCGCGAATGAATCAGGGGCAGGTCCAGGTCCCGGCCCAGGGCGGCCTGCAGGTGGGCTTCGGCCGGGGTGAAGGGCAAGGGATCTCGGTAGCTGCCATCCGGCAGCTGGGCCAGGCCGTCGGCCTGGCCATGGACGGCCAGCCGCCGTTCCAACCGCTCGTAGTAGGGGGCCAGGTCGGCATGGCGAATCGGCCAGTTGCGGCCGTGGCCGTCGCGCGCGGCCGCCTGGAATTCGTAATCGGAGAGCCGCAGGGTGATGCCGCCCCAGGTGAGGCTCTTGCCGCCCACCTGGCGGCCCCGGGTCCAGAGGAAGGGGCGCTCGGGCGGAGTCGTGTAGGGGTTGCGAGCCTCATCGACAAACAGCTCCGGATTGGCCTTCCAGTAGCCCGGGTGGTGGATCACCTTCCGTTGGCGGCCGCTGGCCATCAGGGCCAGGCGCTTGAGGCTGTTGAGCGGCTCGCTGCCAAAGGCGCGGCGGGCGCTGAGCTCCGGGCCGGCTTCCAGCACCAACACCTTCAGGCCGGCCAGGGCCAGGGCCAGGGCTGCCACCCCGCCGGTGGCCCCCGATCCAACCACGATGGCGTCATACCCAGAGGGCTCTGGCCCTGACTGGTCAGGGCTGGGGCTGTTGGGACCAGACCTGTCAGCACCGCTGGCACGGGGACCGTTGGCACTGGCAGTCATGGCGGGCAGGCGCTCGGCTTGGAGGAGGGGAGGGGGCTGGCCTGGAACCCCCTGGCCTCTGGAGCCCCAGCTAGGCCAATTGTCCATTGGGGGCCCCTAGGGAGGCGGATCGGGCCCAAACAAAAACCCCGGCGCTTCAGTGAAGGCCGGGGCTTTGGAAGTTGGTGGCGGGGAGGAGATTTGAACTCCTGACCTTCGGGTTATGAGCCCGACGAGCTACCAGACTGCTCTACCCCGCGGCGCCTTTTGGACCATAGGACATCACCTGCCCCCCCCGCAATGGCGGCTTGGCCCAAGGGGCTTGAAAGCGGCCGCCAGGCCTGCAAGATGGTCTGACCATTGGGCTTCCAGGCGGTTTTTGGCATGGGGAAATACCTCCGATATCTGAAGTTCCCGATTGGTCTGTGCCTCATCGGCCTCACGGTGGTGGCGGTAGTGCGGGGCTGGCAGGCCGTCTGGATCACCTCGGTGCTGCTGGCCTTGGAGATCAGCCTCTCCTTTGACAACGCCGTGGTCAATGCCCGCGTGCTCGATCGCCTCACCCCCCGCCAGCAACAGTTTTTCCTCACCTGGGGCCTGGTGATTCCGGTGTTCGGGGTGCGCTTCCTTGGCCCGCTGCTGCTGGTCTGCCTGGCCGGTGGCGTCAGCCTGGCCACCGCCTTCGATGACGCCTTCAATCACCCCGAGGCCTACCACGAGCTGCTCAAGCTGGCCGAGCCGCGAATCTTGGCCTTCGGCGGCATGTTCCTGTTGATGGTCTGCCTGCGTTACTTCTTCAACGAAGCCAAGAGCCTCCATTGGATGCGGGCGATCGAGTCCCGGCTCAGCCGCGCCGGTCGGATCGAATCGCTGGAGGTGGCCCTGGCCTTGGTGGTGTTGCTGCTGTTGCAGATCTGGATTCCACCGGCCAACCGCGGCGAGCTGCTGATCGCTGGGGTGATCGGCCTGGTGCTGCAGATCGTCTGCACCTCCCTGGCCGAAGCCTTTGGTAGCGAGGAGGAGGCCGTCGGCCGGGCTGCTGCCGGGGGCGGCATCGCCAGCCTGATCTACCTGGAGCTGCTTGATGCCTCCTTCAGCCTCGATGGCACGGTCGGAGCCTTTGCGATCACTAGCGAGCTCCCCTTGATCCTCACGGGCCTGGGCCTTGGGGCCCTGTTCATCCGTTCGATCACCCTGATGTTGGTGCGCGAGCGCGCCCTCGATGAGCTCATCTATCTCGAACATGGCGCCCATTACGCCATCGGCGCCCTCGGCCTGGTGATGTTGGCGGGCGTCGTGCTCTCGCCGATGCACATCGAGACGCCCGAATGGCTCAGCGGTCTGATCGGCGTGGTTTTCCTGGTGCTGGCCCTGGTTGATTCCCTGCGCCATCGCCGCCGCCAGGCCCGCCTCAGCGGCTAGGGCGGCGGCAGCCGGCCTGGCGGCTCAGGGAGTGGCGGCGTCGAAGCGCAGGGCGCCGCTCACCTTCAGGCTCACCCCCTCGCTTGGCACCAAATACTGCTGGGACAGCTCTTCGAGGGTGAGCGGGGTCAGCCAGTCCAGCTGCTTGAGCAGGTGTAGGGCCACAGCGTGTTTGGCCCGGCTGGCGCCGTCCTCCACCTTGATCGCCAGGCCCAGACCCTCGCCCACCCGGCTCAGGCATTGAATGCCTTCCGCGCCCCCTTTGCTAATCACCTGGCCGTGGCCGCGGCGCATCAGCTCGGTGTCGAAACGGCCAACCCCTGCCACCAGCTCCGGATAGGCCAGCATCGCCCGGCTGAGCCGCTCCAGGTCGGCCTGTTCGGAGGCGCCCAAGTGGGCAAAGAGCAAGGCCATCTGGGCCAGTTGCAACTGCAGGGTCGGCGCGCCGCAGTCATCGCGGGCCGTCACCAGTTCCGCGCCGGGCATGCCCAGCAGATCGCCCACCTGCTTGAGCACCTGCTGCTGCAGGGGATGGTCCGGTTGCAGGTAGCTCTCCAGGGGCCAATGCATGCGGCGGCAACTGGCCAGGAAGGCGGCGTGCTTGCCCGAGCAGTTGTGCTCCAGGGGGCTGCTGCCGCCGGCCGGGATCGGACATTGCAGCTGGTCCGCCTCCAGATCGGCGTTCCAGAGAAGCTTGAAGGCTTCGCGGGCGTGGGTGGCTGTGCCGGCGTGGGAGGCGCAGGCGATCGCCAGGCTGCGGCCATCGTTGCCGGCCTGGTCGGCGGCGCCGGTGGCGACAAACACCTGGGCTTGGAAGGGCTTTAGCGCCGAGCGCACAAAGCTGAGCAGCTGGGGATCGCCGGCTCGCATCAACACCCGGCCCCGTTGGTCGCAGACCACGGCATGGACCCGGTGCACCGATTCCAGGCTGCCACCCCGCAGCAGGCGCACCTCCAACGGCGGCACGCCGGGGCGCTGGCTGGCGGAAAAGCTGCTGGAGAAGCTCATTGCGGGCGGTGATCCTGAAGGCGGCGACAGGCCGCGCTCACAAAGCCTGACAGAGGCTGGCCCCCCCCAGCAGCAGCACGGCCGCTAGGGCCATGGCGCGCTGCAGGCGCTCCAGAATTGGTCGCACTTGGTGCTTGGCCACTAGCCAGTCCTGCTGGCGCCAGGCCAGGGGTTTCTCCCAGACCTGGCCGTCGTACCAGCCCGATTCCTCGTACTCGACCCGTTCGGCCAGGAGCCGCTGCAGCACGGTTGTCCAACCGAGCCATTGGCGCACCAGCATCAGCAGCGGCACTACCAAGGCGGCCACGGCCGCTGCGGCCACCAGCCGGGGTAGGTCGTGACGCAGGGGCACACTGCCACTGGCCACCAGCAGGCTGATCGGCAACACCACCAGCCAGCTGAGCAACAGGGCCCGGCCCAGGGACCAGGCCCCCCCGGAGGGCCAGCGGAAGAACCAGGACTGCACCAGTTCCCGATACAGGCTCAGGGGGCGCTGGGCCTCCGGCACCGGGCAGGGCTGCTCACTGACCGGGGACTCGGACATGGGGCCGCAGAAGGCAAAGGGGGGCCAGGCAAGCGGAACGGATCTGGGCAGACCGGCCTGGGCTGGCTCCCGAAATCAGCCGACTAGGGCTTGACCCGTAGCCAGAATTGCTTGCTCGGAGCTTAGGAATGGCACGGTCTCGCCGTGGCCCCAGAAGGCTTCCAGGTCGTAGTAGCGGCGCTCGGCCGGGGTCAGGGCATGCACGATCACTTCGCCGTAGTCGAGCAGCACCCAGCGGCCTTCGCTCTGGCCCTCCTTGCGCAGGGGCAGGCGACCGGCTTCGGCCTCCAGCCGGTCTTCGACCGAGCGGGCGATGGCCCGCACCTGCACATCCGAGAGGCCCGTGGCAATCACGAACCAGTCGGTCAAAGACGACACCTCATCCACCCGGATCAGGAGAATGTCGACGGCCTTGCGGTCGTCGCAGGCATCGGCGGCCAGCAGGGCCAAGGCATGACTATCCATAGACGTTCTCACTGGTGACTGATTCGCGGGAGCCTTGCTGCTGGGCCATTTCGGCCCGGGCCTTACCGGCACTCTTGCGCAGTGCCTCGAGCCGGTCTTCATAAAAAGACCGTTTGCGTTTCTTGCGGGTCTGCTCCACCAGCTCCTTGAGGGCGCCGCCCAGGCTCTTATAGGCATTGGGCAGGCTGTAGCCAAAGCGGCAGGCCAGGTCGATCGCCCGTTCATCGGCGGTGATCGCGTCCTGGAGCCGTTTTTCCGGGTTGTTCTTGAGATACAGCCGGTAGCCGGCAAAGCCGGAAAGCCCTAGGGCCATCAACAGCAGCAGGCCGTCCTGCACCCAGAGCTCGCCGATGGCGCCGCCCAGGCCGATCGCCAAGGCCGCCATCTCCCAGCCATCCCGGGGGATCGCATCGTTCTGGATGCGGCCCACCTCATGCCAGAAGAGCAGGTTGCGGTGGTCGAGGGCCAGTTGGTCCCAGGCCTGCAGATCGAGCTGGATTTCCACTTCATCGCGCCCGATTTCCTCCAGCGTGATCAAGGCGGGATCGGCGGAGGCGGCAGCTTCAACGAACACCCAGCTCTGCATCTCTGGGGGCAGCAGCCCCTTCAGGCGCTGGAGTTCGCTCATGGAGGTCTTGAAACGGGACTATCAGTTCAGCGTAGCGACCGCGGATGCGGATGGCGCTTGCCATGAGAGGCTAGCCAGGTTTGGCCGCCCTCCCCTCCCCCCATGCCCCGTCGCACGGATTTGCGTCGCATCCTGCTGCTGGGGTCGGGTCCGATCGTGATCGGCCAGGCCTGCGAATTTGATTACTCCGGCACCCAGGCCTGCAAGGCCCTACGGGCCGAGGGCTTTGAGGTGGTGTTGGTCAATTCCAACCCGGCCTCGATCATGACCGATCCGGACATGGCCGATCGCACCTACATCGAGCCCCTGACCCCCGAGGTGGTGACCCGGGTGATTGAGCTGGAGCGGCCCGATGCCCTGCTGCCCACCATGGGCGGCCAGACCGCCCTCAACCTGGCCGTTGTTCTGGCCGAAAACGGCACGCTCGAGCGCTATGGCGTTGAACTGATCGGCGCCAATCTGCAAGCAATCCAAAAGGCGGAAGATCGGCTGCTGTTCAAACAGGCGATGGAGCGGATCGGCGTGGCGGTTTGCCCCTCCGGCATCGCCACCAGCCTGGCCGAGGCCGAAACGGTGGGCGAAGAGATCGGCACCTACCCCCGCATCATTCGCCCCGCCTTCACCCTGGGAGGCTCCGGCGGCGGCATCGCCTACAACCCGGAGGAGTTCCGGGCCTTCTGCAAAAGCGGCCTGGAGGCCAGCCCCGTCTCCCAGATCCTGATCGAGCAATCCCTGCTCGGCTGGAAGGAATTCGAGCTGGAGGTGATGCGCGATCTAGCCGACAACGTTGTGATTGTCTGCAGCATCGAGAACCTCGATCCGATGGGGGTGCACACCGGTGATTCGATCACCGTCGCCCCGGCCCAAACCCTCACCGACCGCGAATACCAGCGCCTGCGCGATCAATCGATTGCGATTATCCGCGAGATCGGGGTCGAAACCGGCGGCAGCAATATCCAGTTTGCGATCAACCCCGCCAATGGCGATGTGGTGGTGATCGAGATGAATCCGCGGGTGAGCCGCTCCTCGGCCCTGGCCTCAAAAGCCACGGGCTTTCCGATCGCCAAGATCGCCGCCCGCTTGGCCGTGGGCTACACCCTCGATGAAATCCTCAACGACATCACCGGCAAAACACCGGCCTGTTTTGAGCCCACAATCGACTACGTCGTCACCAAGATTCCCCGTTTCGCCTTTGAAAAGTTCCGCGGCAGCCCGGCGGTTCTCACCACCTCGATGAAGTCGGTGGGCGAGGCGATGGCGATCGGCCGTTGCTTCGAGGAATCGTTCCAGAAAGCCTTGCGCTCCCTAGAAACGGGCCATGCCGGCTGGGGCTGTGACCGGCCCGATGGCGCCATGGAGCCAGGCGATCTCGATGCCCTGCTGCGCATCCCCACCCCCGATCGCATCTTTGCCGTGCGCGAGGCGATGGTGGCCGGCCGCAGCGATGACGCCATCCATGCCCTCAGCGCCATCGACCCCTGGTTCCTGGCCAAGTTGCGCCACATCCTTGAGGTTGAGACCCAGCTGCTGCGCGGCCGCCAGCTGGCCGATCTCGGGGCAGAGGCGCTGCTGCAGCTCAAGCAACTGGGCTTTGCCGATCGTCAGATCGCCTGGGCCACCGGCAGCGACGAACTGGCCGTGCGCCGGCATCGCCAGGGCCTGGGGGTGAATGCCGTGTTCAAAACGGTGGACACCTGCGCTGCCGAATTCGCTTCCAGTACTCCTTATCACTACGCCAGCTACGAACGGCCCAGCGAGCGCCTCACCGCAGATGGCCGGCTTGAGCTGGTGCCAGCCGAATCGGAGGTGCAGCCGGAAAGCCGCCGCAAGGTGCTGATCCTGGGCGGTGGTCCCAACCGCATCGGCCAGGGCATCGAGTTCGACTACTGCTGCGTGCACGCCTCCTTTGCCCTCCAGGCCGAAGGCTTCGCCACGGTGATGCTCAACAGCAACCCGGAAACGGTGTCCACCGACTACGACACCAGCGACCGCCTTTATTTTGAGCCCCTCACCTTCGAAGACGTGCTCAACGTCATCGAGGCGGAGCGGCCCGAGGGCGTGATTGTTCAATTTGGTGGCCAAACGCCCCTGAAGCTGGCCCTGCCCCTGCTGCGCTGGCTGGCCAGCCCTGAGGGCCTGGCCACCGGCACCCGCCTGTGGGGCACCTCGCCCGAATCGATCGATAGCGCCGAAGACCGGGAGCAGTTTGAGGCGATCCTGCGCCGCCTCGAGATTCGCCAGCCCCGCAATGGCCTGGCCCGCAGCCAGGCCGAGGCCCGGGCTGTGGCCGATCGGGTCGGCTACCCGGTGGTGGTGCGCCCCAGCTACGTGCTCGGCGGCCGCGCCATGGAGGTGGTCTTTGATGGCGAGGAACTCAACCGCTACATGGTCGAGGCTGTCCAGGTGGAGCCAGACCACCCGGTGCTGATCGATCAATACCTAGAAAATGCCATTGAGGTTGATGTTGATGCTCTCTGCGACCACAGCGGCCAGGTGGTGATCGGCGGCTTGATGGAACACATTGAGCCCGCGGGCGTCCATTCCGGCGATTCGGCCTGCGCCCTACCGGCCGTGTCGCTTGATGCCGGGTCCCTCGCCACGATCCGGCGCTGGAGCCGGGACCTGGCCCTGGCCCTCAAAGTCAACGGTCTGATCAATCTCCAGTTCGCCGTGCGCGAGGGCGAGGTGTTCATCATTGAGGCCAACCCGCGGGCCTCGCGCACCGTGCCGTTTGTGGCCAAGGCCACTGGCGTGCCCCTGGCCAAGATTGCCAGCCAGCTGATGGCCGGTCGCACCCTCGCCGAGCTCGGGGTCACCAGCGAGCCGGTGCCGCCCCTGCAGGCGGTGAAAGAAGCGGTGTTGCCGTTTAAGCGCTTCCCCGGCGCCGATTCGTTGCTGGGGCCGGAGATGCGCTCCACCGGCGAGGTGATGGGCAGCGCTGCCAGTTTCGGCATGGCCTATGCCAAGGCCGAGCTGGCCGCCGGCGAGGCCCTGCCCACCCAGGGGGTGGTGTTCCTCTCCACCCACGACCGGGATAAGACGGCCCTCGTGCCCGTGGCCCGGCGCCTGGCCGAGCTCGGTTTTGCCCTGATCGCCACCAGTGGCACCGCTGCGGTGCTCTCTGCCGCTGGCCTGGAGGTGCAATCGATCCTCAAGGTGCATGAGGGGCGCCCCAACATCGAGGATGCGATCCGCTCTGGCCAGATCCAGCTGGTGATCAACACGCCAGTGGGGCGCCAGGCCGCCCACGACGACCGCTACCTGCGCCGCGCCGCCCTCGATTACGCCGTGCCGACCGTCACAACCCTGGCCGCGGCCCGCGCCGCCGTCGAAGGGATCGCTGCCCTCCAAGGCCAGAGCCTCACCATCCACGCCCTCCAAGACGTCCATCGCCCCCAGGCCAGCCCGGCGGCCTGAGACCGGATGGTGATGCTGGGTCCCGTTGGCCAGCAGCCCGCTCCCCAGGGGCTCGTTAGCGGCGGCTCGTTAAGGTTGGCCTCCCTCACCTGTTCCAAATGACCGTCGCCGCCCCCGTCGCCAGCATCCATGCCCCAGGCAGCGACCTGAGGGCCGCCTTCCGCGCCGCCTACGAGAACCGCTACACCTGGGAGCCGGGCTTTGGTGGCTATGGCGGCCGTTGCGTCTGGGAGCAGGACGGCCAGAGGGTCGAGGGAACCTTCCAGGTGGGAGCCGACCTCAAGGCCCAGTTGGAGGGAATTGAGGATGAGTCCGTCAAGAAGGCCGTGGCCTCCCAGCTCTGGGAAGTGGCGATCCACCGGGTGCGGCGCGGCTTTGAGCAGACCCACGGCGAGAACACCTTCAGCGCCGGCGACACCGATGCGGTCGGCGTCGAGGTGATCGTGGGCGGCAAGAACACGGGTGACCGCTATCGCATCAAGGGCGATGTGGTCACCATGGTGCACCGCCATATCCACGGCACGGTCGTGACGATCTTCACCGAAAGCACCACCGACACGGGCAGCGGCTACCTCAGCCACCAGTACACCAGCCAGTACAACGACCCGGCCACCGGGGACAGCAAGGGCGGTTTGAGCCGCTTCACCGATACCTTTGTGCCCCTTGTCGAGGGCGGTCCCTGGGTGCTGGCCCAGCGTCAGGTGGATACCGAAGCGTTCGGCGACACGCCCGCGGGCAGCCAGGTGTTCCGCTTTGAGGCCCTAGTGCCCCTGGCTTGAGTCCGGTTTGAGCCGGGTTGGGCTGGATCTGGCCTGGATCTGAAACGGGTCCGGGCCGCCACCGAAACCGACCCGGATCTGGCCGGTTGGCCGATCTGGCCACTGACGGCTGGGCGTGGGAGAGTGAAGACGAAACCTGCCCCTTTCTATGCCAAGCCGTTTCTTTGCAGCGCTCCTTCTCTGCGGTTCGCTGGCCCTGCCGGCTACGCCGTCGCGGGCCACCTCGTCGGGCGCCCAGCCCGGCTCCGAGACCCCCGCCAACATGAAGGATCAGATCATCATGGGCGCCTGCTCCCAGGCCATGGCCAGTGAACTGGCTCTGGCGGGCAAGACAGCGCCAGCTGGCATGGTCAAGGAGACCTGCGGCTGTGTGGTCACCCAGCTCAACAAAAGGAGCAGCCTCGATCAGGCCAAGCTCATCTGCAAACAGATGGCAGCTGCGAAATACGGCCTCTGATCGCCACTGATCGCCTCTGATCGCCACTGATCGCCTTTGATGTGGGTCTCAGTTCCTAAGTGGGTCGAGCCCCAATTCGTGCCGTTCCCTCCAGGCGGCGCTGTTGACACCCCTGCTCCTGCAAGCAGTCCAGCCGGCTAGTTGAGGTCGTTGCCCGAATCGTCGGAGCCGATCCGGCCGCGGTTGAGGTTGTGGTGGTGGCTCGAACTGTCCGGCTTCAGCTGCTTGCTGCGCGGAGGACCTTGGCGGCCGACGCAAGCCACAAGCAGCAGCATCACCAAGCCAGCTAGGGGCAGGGCCATGAGACGCCCCGGCCTCAAGGCCCTGCCCCGGCTGCGCCCAACGGCCGCTGGCCTCATCAAGGTTGGGAGCGACACGGTGTTTGGGAAGTGAGTTGGATTTTAGGCATCGGCTTAGATCAGGCCGAGCCGAGCGATCAGGCCAACGGACCAATCCGATCGTCTCGCTTCCAGCTGGCCGGGGTAGGAGCATTAGGGCCTTGCAAAGCTGAGATCAGCCAGCCATTGCTGTTTTCGGGCCGATCTCCCGGAGCTCTCCGGGCCTCTCTCCGGTGAAGTCGCTGTTGGCGGAACCCTCAAGTCAGGCTCCCCGTACCCGATTGTGTCGGCTCAGGGGTCAGGAGGGCATCGTCACGAACTCTTCGGCCACGGTGGGGTGCAGCGCCATGGTGCGATCGAAATCCGCCTTGGTGGCGCCCATGCCGATGGCGATCGCCGCCATCTGAATGATCTCAGCGGCGTGGTCGCCGACCATATGGCAGCCCAAAACCTTGTCGCTGCGGCCCTCCACCACCAGCTTGAGCAACACCCTCGGTCCCCGCTTGGGCAGGGCCTGGGCCATCGGCCGGAAGCGGGCCCGGTGGATGCGGATGGACTCTTCTCCGTAGCGCTCGATCGCCTCCTCTTCTGAGAGCCCCACGCTGGCCAGTTCCGGGTCACTGAACACGGCGCTGGCCACCAGCTGGTGGTTGACCCGCCGCGGTTTGAGGCCATAGACCGTATCGGCGAAGGCGCGCCCCTCATCCACGGCCACCGGCGTGAGATTGATCCGATCGGTCACATCGCCTACGGCATAGATGTGGGGCACGTTGGTGACCTGGTCCGGGCTCACCGGGATGCGGTGGCCTTCGATCGCCACGCCGGCGGCCTCCAGATCCAGCCCCGCAAGGAAGGGGCGCCGGCCGGTGGCCAAGATGACAGCGCCGCAGGCCAGCTGTTCGCCGCTCTGGGTGGTCACGGTGAGATCGCCGGGTTCGCCGCTGATCGCCGCCGGGCTGTGGGCGAAGCGGATCTCGATGCCGTCGGCCTGCATCGCCTCCTGCACGGCGGCTGAGAGTTCTCGGTCGAAGCCGCGCAGCAGGTGGTCGCCGCGCACCAGCTGGGTCACCGCCAAGCCCAGGCCCCTCAAGATGCAGGCGAATTCACAGGCGATGAAGCCGGCGCCCACGATCACCACGCGACTGGGCAACTGCCGTTGCAGGAACAGGTCATCGCTGATCCAGCCCAGCTCGGCGCCGGCAATGTCGGGGCGCTTCGGCCGCCCGCCGACAGCGATCAAGATGCGCTCGCCGACCAGCTGCTGGCTGGTGCTGCCCGGTTCGGCTCCGCCAGTCTCAACACCCCCCGTCTCGTCACTTCCTGACAGTTCACCGCCTGACACTTCAACGGTGTGGGCGTCGAGAAACCGCCCCCAACCCTGGATCAGGCTGACGCCCGCCTTGGCGAGCAGCTCCCGGTGCAGCAGGTCGAGCCGATCGACTTCGGCGGCCACGTTGGCCAGCAGCACCGACGCATCGCAGCGGGCCGGACCCACCTCCCAGCCGTAGCTGGCGGCATCCCTGAGGCTGTGGCGAAAGCCCGATCCGTAAACCAGCAGTTTCTTGGGCACGCAGCCGCGGATCACGCAGGTGCCACCGACCCGATCCCCCTCGATGATTGCCACCTTGGCCCCGTAGGAGGCCGCCCGCTTAGCGGCGGCTAGGCCACCGGAGCCGGCGCCAAGCACCACTAGGTCAAAGGGGGAGGCCATGGTCAGGGGCTGCAAGGGGATGGGGATCGCTTCAACCTATGTCGCCTGATGTTGAATCCTGGAGCTTGCCGTTAGGAGCGGCTGCCGGCTCAAGCGCGGCCGCGTTCTGGGGCCCTGGCTAGGGCGCTGCCAGGGGAAACTCGGCCAGCTGCTGCTCGCTCAACTGGCTGCCCTCCAGCTGGGCGGCGGCCAGGGAGGCGCCACTGAGGCGGCAGTCGCGCAGGTCGCAGCCACGCAGGTCGGCCCCTTCCAGGTTGGCGGCGGCCAGGTTGGCGCCATAGAGACAGGTGTCCCGCAGGTTGGCGCCGCTGAGCTGGGCCCCCTGGAACAGGGCAAAGCTGAGGTCGGCGCCGCGGAAGTCGGCCTTGCCCAAGTCCGTGAGCTGGTCGAGGCCCGAGCGGAAGTCCGCCTCCACCATGCGGGCGTTCTGCCAGGAGCTGCCGGCCGCCACCACCCCCCGCAGGCAGCAGCGGTGTAGCCAGGCCTCGCGGAAATCAGCCCCCTGCAGGCGCGAGCCGGAGAGGTCGGCCTCATGCCAGAACGAGCGGGCGGCGCGCACCTCCGAGAGGTCAGCGCCCCAGAGCAGGGCCTGCTGGAAAGAGCAGCTTTCAATCAGGGCTCCGCCCAGGCGGGCATGGCCGAAACGGGCCTCCTTGAAACAACTGCCGCTCAGATCACAGCTTGAGAGATCAAGATCAACGCCGTCGAGGTCATCGAGGCGCAAGCCCGGAAACCGCCGTTCTCCCCGGGCCAGGGCCTGCCGCAGGTCCTCCAGGGAGGCGGGCAGGGGTGACATCAGAGGGCAGCCACGAGGGCATCAAGCTGCTGCCGCCGGGTGGCGAGCAGCAGCTCGTCGGCCCGATCGAGCAGCTGGAAAATGCGCCCATCAATGACGTCGTAAAAGACAAGACTGCCTTCGGGGCGGCGCAGGATTACCCCCGCAATCGTCAGCAATTTGAGGTGTTTGGACACCAGGGCCTGGCTCAGCCTGGTTTTGTCCACCACGGCACTGACGTTGAGGGGGCCGTCGCGCAGGGCTTGCAACACCGCCAGTCGGTTGGGCTCGGAAAAGACCTTGAGGTATTCGGCGAGGGCTTCCATCGTTCGAGAGGCGGGGCGCTGGGGTGGTTCTGGGGCCTGAAGGGAGCCTGGAGTTGCGCCGAACGCAATCGTAGCGAGGTCAACACGGAATCAGACTGCGACAGTCATATTGATTCATTGATTAATGGTATCACGCTGCTGTGATGATATGATTTCGTCAGTTCGCCGCCTTCTGCCATGCCCGCCCTGGTCCTGGCCGCCCGATCCCTTGCCATGCCCCGGCAATGGGCGCAGCAATCCCAGTTGCTGGAGCGTCAGCACGACCGGCTCGGGGCCCTACTCGACGACTTGATCGACCGCCACGCCATCGCCGACGCCTGCCGCAGCCCCCAGCAGCTGGCTCTCGATCAACGGGACTGTCAGCTGCTGCTGCGCAAGCTCGGCCTGCACCTGCGGCTGGAGGAGCGCTGGCTGTCGCAATTACACAGTCTCTGTGGCGGCCACCGCAGCTCCCATCGCCAGGCGGCGACCCTGGCCGCCGAGGGCTGGACCGTGGGCGAAAGCTTGCGGGCAGCGCGCCTGCCCTGGCTGCTGGATTTGCAGGAGTGGTTCCACCAGCACCGCCATGGTGCCGATGCGATCGCCTATCGCCGCGCCGAGGCCAGCGCCAAGGACCCGGCCAGAGCCAGGACCGAGGCCAGCGCCAGGACCCTGGCCAGGGTCCAGTCCTGAGCGGTTGGCCCAGCCCGGCTCAGCTGGTATCCCTCCCCTGACGCGCCCCAGCTGAACCGGCTCAACTGAACCGGCCCCGAACTCTCCTTCGCCTCGCTTCGCCATGACCGCCACCTTGCCCCAGGTTGCCAGTGCCGCCGCTGGCCCCGCTCCCCACCTGCGCGAAGATCTGCTGACGCCGCGCTTTTACACCACCGAGATCGCCAAGGCCGCCAGCACGGATCTGGCCGGTCAACGGGCTGAATTCGAGGCCATGCTCGCTGAGATGGAGGCCGATTACAACCGCGACCACTTCGATCGCAAGGTGCCGCTCGACCGGCTGCGCGCACTGTCCGCCCAGGAGAAAGAAGCCTATGAGAGCTACCTAGTGCGCTCCTGCGTGTCGGAGTTTTCCGGTTTCCTGCTGTTCAAGGAGCTCTCCCGCCGCCTGTTCAAGGCCAGTCGCCCGGAGCTCGGCCGCCTGTTCCAGCTGATGGCCCGCGATGAGGCTCGCCATGCCGGCTTCCTCAACCGGGCCCTCGTGGCGGAAGGCATCGAAATCGACCTGCCCAGCCTTAGTGGCAAGCGACCGATCACCTGGTTTCCGCTCAGCTGGGTGTTGTACAGCGTTTTTCTGTCCGAAAAAATTGGCTACTGGCGCTATATCTTGATCGATCGGCATCTCAAGGCCCATCCGCAAAACAGCGTCGCGCCCCTCTTTGATTTCTTTGAGCCCTGGTGTCAGGACGAAAACCGCCACGGCGATATTTTCAATATGCTGATTCGCTGCTGGCCGGACCTGCGCCAGGGCCTGCGCGGTCGCCTGCTTAGCCGCTTCTTTCTCTGGTCGGTGTTTCTCACCCATAGTCTTACGGTCTGTGAGCGCGACAGCTTCTACACCCTGCTCGGCATTGATCCGGCTCGTTTCGATGAGGAGGTGATGCGGCAAACCAACCGCACGGCGCGCCGGGCCTTCCCCTACGTGTTTAGCTTTGAAAGCAGCCATTATGTGGAGTTGCGCGACAAGTTGGTTGACACCTTCCGCCAGATTCAAGCCCTCAGCGCGCAGCCGGCCGGTGCCACTCGCCTGCTTCAGTCCCTCGGCTTGAAGCTGCGATTTGGGGCTCTGTTGCTGCGCCAGTTCTGTCAACCAATGCTGGCGACTGGCGTGCAATTTGAGGTGAACGCATGAGTATGGCAGTCTCTCGCCAGCGGCCGCAGGTGATCCCGGTGGTGCCGCGCCAGTTGCGCACCAGCTGGGGAACCGTGGGCTTCATGCTGCTGATCCATGGACTGGCGATCTGGGCCCTGCTGCCGCGCTTCTGGAGCCCGTTGGCCCTGGTGGTGTTGTTGGTGCTCTATTGGCTCACCGCCTGCATCGGCGTCACCCTGGGCTATCACCGCCTGCTGGCCCATCGCTCCTTTCGGGTGGTGGCCTGGCTGGAGCCCCTGATCACCACCTGCGGCACCCTCAGTTGTCAGCATGGGCCGATTGACTGGGCCGGCCTGCATCGCCACCACCATCTCCATTCCGATGATCCCAGCGATCATCACAACAGCCATCTGGGCATCTGGTGGAGCCATTTCGGCTGGATGCTTAAGGAGGTTCCAGCCAAAGCCCATATCAAACGCTTGACCCCCGATCTGCAGGGCAATGCCTATTACCGCTGGCTGAATCGCAATTTCCTGCTGCTGCAACTGCCCCTGGCGATCTTGCTCTGGTGGCTCGGTGAAACGACGGGCGCTGGCGGCCTGGCCCTGGTCCTCTGGGGCATCCCCCTGAGACTCGTGTTGGTCTATCACTGCACCTGGATGGTGAACTCCGCCACCCACCGCTGGGGCTATGTCAGCCACAACAGCCACGACCAATCAAAGAACAACTGGTGGGTGGCCCTGCTCACCTTCGGCGAGGGCTGGCATAACAACCACCACGCCTACCAGAGCAGTGCCCGCATGGGCTTCCGCTGGTGGGAGCTCGATCTCACCTGGTTGCATATCAAGTTGCTGCAGCGCCTTGGTCTGGCTAGCCACATCCACCTGGCCAGACCCCTGATCAAATCCCGTCAGGCGACCTGAACGGAGGGCGCTTGAGGCACTCGCTCTTGAACTGGCAATCCCTCTCTGGCCACACCTCTTTGGCAGCCCCAATCTGCCCCCCCACTGACTGCATAGACATGACCGACACAATCACTTCCCCGGATCACAGCAGCGCCGCCTACCTGGATGCCTACAGCCGCATCAATGCCATGGTGATCGTGGGCGAAGGCTTGGCGGATCGCCATTTCCGTCTGCTTGCCGCAGCGATCCCTGCCGATGCGAAAACCCTCCAGGTTTTGGCCGCCATGGAGGGGCGCCATGCCCGTGATTTTGTTGGTTGTGGCGCCAACCTGGGCGTTAAGCCCGATACACCCCTGGCTAGGAGCCTGTTTGCGCCCTTGCATGCCCTGTTTTTGGAGGCGAACCGCGCCGGTGACCGGGTGGCCTGCCTGGTGATCCAGTGTCTGATCGTCGAATGTTTTGCCGTGGCAGCCTATCGCTGTTATTTGCCCGTGGCTGATGTCTACGCCAGGCCGATCACGGCCGAGGTGCTCAAGGATGAGGCCCTGCATCTCAGCTACGGCGAAGACTGGCTGCGCCCCCGCTTCCAGCAGGTGGCCGCTGGCGTGGTGGCTTGCTGCCAGCGGGCTGTGCCGGTGGCCCTGTCGATGTTGGAGCGGCTCAAGCCCGATCTCGAGACGATTGGTATCGATCCGGTCGAGCTCGTCGGTGAATTCATGGCCTGTTTCCAGGAGTCTCTGCAGGCGATTGGGTTCAGTCCCGCCCGCTCCCGCCAGGTGCTCACCGAGTTGGCCGTGTCGGCCCTGGCCTGAGCGGCCGCCCCAGCAGGCAGGCCCTACCCCTAAGGTCAGGCCCTGCCTGCTGGGGCGGCCAAAGGTGTCGCTCTTGGCTGCCTGGCTCCTTGGCGAAGCAAGTGTCAGAAGCGAAGTAGCCGTTGGCGGCGCCAGCGCTGCAGGGCGATCACGGTCCAGGCCGCTTCAGCGATCGCAAACGGCCAGGCCCCCTGCATTACGGCGTAGATGCCGGAGCTGAAACTGCCGCCCGCAAAAATCAATACCCACACCGGACCCCGTTCTTCCAGGGCGTAGGCCAGCAGGGTGATGGCAACACAAATCAGTCCAAAGATATCCAGTTGCTGGGAGCCCATGGGGCGTGTTGCGGCCTGATTGTTAACAACTCTATCAAAGACAGGGAAGCGCCCCACCGGAGTCTTTGGATGTGTGCGATTGTCTATCTGAAAATCGGATAGCTTGCCATGGAAGCAACATTTGTGAATATAGCTGTATTCAAAATGCAAGCTGGCAGTGGGATGGATCTGGCGGCCTTCTTTTTATCCCCTAGTGGACTCGCGGTTACTCGCGCTTTCAAGGGCTGCATTCAGTTTGATGTCTTGACAGAAAGTGCTGATCCGGACACGGTTCGAATTTACGAAAAATGGGAAAGCAAGGAGGCTTGGAATGACTACATTCAATTCAGGGATCAATCTGGTGCCATGGATTTCCTGAAAAGCAAGCTTGCTGCTATGCCTTCTTTCACGGCCTGCGCCCTTATCGGCTAATAGGATAGATAGTTACTGCCTGGCTTTTGATGCCATGGCGATTGATTCAATCATCGCCTACTGCTTGGCCCCTTGGTGATGATTGAATGAATAGATTCGGGCACTGGAATGTTGAAATATTGAAACATCGAACTACCAAAATTCCGGAATCCCCGAATCCCCGAATGCTGGGATGTTGGTTGAGTTTGCGCGCCGTTAGGGGTTGAAACCGTTGAGTCGCTTCGCTTTGGTTAGGCGTTTAAGGCGCTGGTTAGGGTTGCTCCCTTAGCTTGTCTGCTAAGGAGGGTCTAGCCCCAAGGGCCCGCCATGGCCATGGTGGCTGGCGGCTTTGCTGGGCGGGCTTGGTTGTCAGTCCCTTCAACGGCTCTGGGTCGAATGGGCGCTCCGTGCGCTGCAACTAAACTGTAGTTTGGTGAGCCGGTCTGCCTCGCGATCTCCATGGCCCCGTCTGCGCCGCGCAGAATCGGCAGCGCCTTGCCTTACTTGCTGCTGTTGATACTCACCTTTGCAGCCTTGGGGCTATCGAATCTGGCCCTTGGTCCCATGGTGATTTCGCCCACGCGTGTGCCGTTTGGTCTGCCGCCTCAAACCCTCAGCAGTTTTCTGGCCTTGTGCTGGGGCTTGTATGGGAGTGCCTGGGTTGTCTTGCTTGGTTGCACTGTTGCGGCGATCACCCACCATTGGCGCTCGATGCGCCTTGAGCTGAACCTGCTGGGGGGGCTGCTTGGGTTCAGCCTGATGCTCAACTTGATTGACGTCAACCTGCATCTCTCCAACGGCAACGTTAAAGGTTTAGTGCTTCTTTATGAGGGCGTGATTTTTTATCTGTCGGTCCAGAGTCTCTGGGCTTTTTAATACTGGTCTATCGATGAGGGCCCTGCCAGTGGCCGCGCCTTCTGGTGGGTGCCACCGCCGAGCTACACGGGCAGCTCCCAGGAGTGGCAGCCTGGCGTTCTCGATACCTTCTATCTGGCGGCGGTGGTCAGTTTTTCCTTTTACCCCAGTGTTGAGCCGATCAAATCCACTAGCAAGCTGTTGATTCTTACCCAGTTGTTTGTCGTTCTCAATATCAATGTGGTGCTGATCTCAAGGGCTGTCGGGCTGTTGAGCTGAGGCGGCAATCGCCGCCAGCAGACCGCCAGCCGGTTCCTGCACCCACTCCAGGGTGTTGCCATCAGGATCGCTGGCATAGAAGGAGCGGCTGCCATCACGATGGCTGTGGATATGGCCCAGGCCCCGGGCCCCGGCGGCCTGGCAGCGTTCGTGCCACACCTTGAGCCCCTCCGTTGCTTCCCCAGCCTCCAAGTGAAAGCCCAGGTGGGGGCCGGCTCCCCGGTAGCTGGGGCCCAGCAGGGCCAAACCCCAGCCCACTGGACTGCGTAGGAAGGCCCAGTCGGGATCGCGCCAGAGGGGTTCAAACCCTAAGTCGGCATAGAAGGCGATCGAGCGGTCGATGTCCTTTACGGCGATGGCACTGTGGCCCGCTAGGGATCGCATGGGGCCCAGCTTGGAAGGGGGCTCCGCAAGTGGGGCTTTCGGGTCGTCGGGCCTGGGGCTATGGGCCGTCAGGCCAGCGGCCTGACGGGGATTCAGGAGTGTCATGGTGGGTAAGCAAGCGGGCGCCGCTTTGGGCCATTGGATTGCGGAAGCTGTTCAGACAAGATCTCAGCTGTGATCTTTAGATGGCAGCTCTGAGTGAATCTCTGCTGCGATCTCTAAATGAGACTGGAGTTCGGATTTTAGCTTGATCGCCAACTAGTTCGCCAACTGGATCCTTGACCGGATAGCAAGCGGTATCGTTGATTAGCATTGAAAAGTAGTGTGAATTTGTGTTAAAAGCCATTATTGCCAATTGGGATTAAAAGCTGCTATTGAATATCAAGTTTGAAACCTGTTGTCTAACGGGGATTGCTGCTTGGGGCCGGCCGCACTTCCTTGAAGAAGCCGGCCCTGGGCGTCTTCTTCAAGGAAGTGTGCTCAGCTGCGGGAGTTCGAGCCGCCGGTGGCGAGGGCCGCGAGGGGGGGAGCTGACGGGAGCGCTTGGGCCTTGGCCGCCAGGGTGGCGATCTCAAGCCCCTGAGCAGCGCTGACCAGGCCGCCGAAGCGCAGCTGTAGCCAGGTGATCACGCCAGGATCCAGGGCGACAATCCCCTCCTGGTCCCGGTTGCCCAGGCCCAGGCTGACCAGCAGGAACGGGGGCAGATACCAGAGCCCAGCCCCGTCGCTTTCGCCGCCACTGTCGTGGCCCCTTTCCCTGCCATTTTCAGCGCCACTGGTAGTGCCACTGGTAGTGCCACTTGAAGCGCCATTTGCAACGCCATGTGCCGCGCAGCCGATGTGGCCCCGCCGTTCCTGGATCAGTTCCCGTAATTGTCCATCGCCACTGAGCTGGCCTAGGGGAGCCAGCAACAAAAGCGGGGTCTGGCGGCGCGGCGCCTGGGCGAGCGGCATTTTGGGATTGGGGCTGAGGGGATTGGCGCTGGGGGAGCTGGCGTTCAGCGGGTTGGTCAGGGCCTGGGCGCCGGTGGAGCCCTGGGACTGGTTTGCAACCATTTTGAAACCATCGGACAACGAGACAACGATAGCGTAATACCATTGATTCGTTCCATGCGCTTCGGCGCTCCTGCCCGGCGCCCCCTTCAGGGCACCCCTTCAAGGCCTTGTTGCAGGCTTCCTGCCTTTTGGCGGTGTCCTGGCGCAAGGCAGGGTCCCTGGTTTTGCAGGGCCTCTGCTGGGTTCGCTTGAGGCGGGGCTGGCCCCCTTCTGCGCCCCTGCCGAGGCCCCTCCTGTCCCATCGCCGCCGGCCCACCCCCCTGGTGTCTTGCGCAATCCCGCGCATGCGCCCGCCGCAGCCCCCTCCCCGCCGCTCTCTAGCGCGGTTGGACGCGCCGCTCGAGCCCAGTTCACCGGATCGTTTGGCCTCTGCCTCCGGCACGCCGATCAAGCCCCGGTCTGTCCCTTCGCTCCCCAAGCCATGACTACCCTCTCGACCCCCGTAACCAGCCCTGATTCCCCCGCAGGCCATGGCCATCCGGGCCAGGTCCCGACCGCCGAGCGCCCGGCAGCAGCCAACCCGCTAGCAGCCAGCCCAACCGCAAGCAGCCCAATCGCAGCCAGCCATGCCGCCGCCGGTCCTGCTGCCGAAGCCGATGAGGCGATCTCCACCCACGCCCCTGGGGCGGGCCTGGCCCAGCGTTCGGTGCTCGGTCCCCGGCTGCGGCGCCTGCATGCCCGCATCGGCAAGGCCCATCGCCAGGCGGAAGGGATGGCCTTCTCCCGCGCCCTGCTGGAGGGTAAGGTCGAACCGCTGCAACTGGTGGCCCTGCTGCGGGCCCTGGCGCCCGGCTACGCCCTGATCGAACAGGCGGGTCCCGAACTGGCTGCCGCCCTGGGCGCCACCGCGTTCCCCTGGAACGACCTGGCCCGTACCCCCGCCCTCGAGCGCGATGCTGCCCAGCTGGCGGCCATGCCGGCCGGCCGGCCCTCAGCGGCGGCGGCCGTTTGGCTGGAGCAGCTGCGCAGCCTGGCCCGCCAGGCGCCCCACCGCTTCTTGGCCCACGTCTATGTGCGCTATGGCGGCGATCTCTCCGGCGGCCAGCAGCTGGCCGAGCAGGCCAACGCGATCCTGGCCAGCCGGGGCCTGCCCCTGGTGAGCTTCTGGGCGTTTGAACGGCCGATCAGCGAGCTCAAGGAGGAGCTGCATACAGCCTTTGAACAGCTCGATCTTTCTGAGGCCGAAGAAGAAGAGCTGCTGGAGGAAGCCGAAGTCGCCTTCCGCGCCACCCAGCGCCTGCTGGCTGAGCTGGCGGAGTTAGCCCCCGCAACTGCCACTGCCACTGCCACTGCCCCTGCCACTGCCCAAGCCCCCGCGTAGATCGGCCGCCTTCGCCTAGGGAAGGCCGCC
Organism: Synechococcus sp. UW140; assembly: GCA_945860085.1. GTDB lineage: Bacteria > Cyanobacteriota > Cyanobacteriia > PCC-6307 > Cyanobiaceae > BAIKAL-G1. Next base: position 25,160 of record CAMAPJ010000036.1, read on the forward strand.
AAGTCCCTCCAGGGGCGTCTTGCGGGGCGCCCTTCGGGGGGGCCTGGTCCTTGGGCCGCATCTGCTCCGTTCCCCCTCCCCCGGTTCGCCCCATGCCCACTGCCACCAGCATCCCCGTTACCAGCCTCCATGCCACCCCCAGCCCTCTCCCACCCCCGGGGGCCCCGACCAGCCCCCTGGAGTTGCTGCTCAAATACGACAAGCCCGTGCCGCGCTACACCAGCTATCCCACGGCGGCCAAGTTCCACAGCGGCGTCGGGGCGGTGGATCTGGCCGGCCAGCTGGCCCGACCTAGCGAAGAGCCCCTGTCGCTGTACGTGCATGTGCCCTTCTGCCGCCATGCCTGCTGGTACTGCGGCTGCAACCGCATCACCACCCAGCTGGGCTCAAAGGTGGTGGCGCCCTACCTGGAGTCGTTGGCGCAGGAGCTGGCGCTGATCGCCGGCCTGCTCCCCCAGCGGCGTCGCCTGGCCCAGTTGCACTGGGGCGGTGGCACTCCCAACTACCTCAACGCCGAGGAGCAGAGCCAGCTCTGGAATTTGGTGAGTCGCCATTTCGATCTGGAACCCGATCTGGAGGCCTCGATTGAGGTCAATCCGGAATTCATCGATCGCGAGCAGGCCTTCCACCTGCGGGGCCTTGGCTTCAACCGCATCAGCTTCGGCATCCAAGACGCCGATCCCGACGTGCAGCAGGCCGTCAACCGGGTGGTGCCGGTGGAGCAGCTGCGGCGGGTGATGGGCTGGCTCAGGGAGGCCAAGTTTGAGAGTGTCAACGTCGATCTGATCTGCGGCCTGCCGCGCCAGACCCCAGAGCGGTTCCGCACCACCTTGGAGCTGGTGCGTGAGCTTCGGCCCGAGCGCATTTCCCTGTTCTCCTTCGCCTACCTGCCGGAGCAGCTGCCCCTGCAACGCAAAATCGCTGCCGCTGACCTGCCCAGCCAGCGGCAGAGATTGGTGATGCTCGATGAGGCCAGCCAGCTGCTGGCCGCGGCGGGCTACGACGCCATCGGCATGGACCACTACGCCCTGGCTAGCGACAGCCTGGCGATCGCGGCCCGAGAAGGACGCCTGCATCGCAATTTCCAGGGCTACACCACTGGAGGCGACTACGACCTGCTCGGGGTGGGCCCTTCGGCGATCAGCCAGTTCCCTAATCTGTTCAGCCAGAACCAGCGCCAGCTCAAGGGCTACAACGCCGCCCTTGTGGCGGGCCAGTTGCCGGTGGAGCGGGGCTTGGCGGTGCTGGATCCAGAGGTGCTGGAGCGGCGCGCCCTGATCCGCGAGGTGATGTGTCACTTCCGGGTGGAGCTGGAGCTGGCCAGGTTTGCGACCGAATGGGCCGATCTCCAGGCCCTAGCCGCCGATGGCCTGGTCAGCCTCAGCCAGAACGGCGACCTCGGCCTAGTGGAGGTCACCCACGATGGTCGCTGGTTGATCCGTACGATCGCAGCGGTGTTTGATCCAGCCCAGCGACAGCAGGCCAGTGGCTCAAGGTTGATTTAGGCCTTCGGGTTACTGCCAATGGAGCCCATCAAGCTGGGCTCCGGCCAAACCTGATGGGCTCCGGCCAAGCCTAAGGGGCTCCGGCCAAGCCGGTGGATGGGTGAAGCGTTGGCAAAGGGATCGAGGAGATGTGATCTTCTCAAATTCGGCCTAGGTAGGTCCCAGCCCTTTCCTGCATCCTTTGATCGTCGTCGCTGCTTTGCCCGGTTTGTAAGATATCGATCGTTTTAAAGAAGCTGCCCATTGTGGATGGTAAGCAGCTGCGATAGCAATGGCTCAACTTGATCCAGTGGCAACATATTGGGACCATCACTTAAGGCATGGTCCGGATCAGGATGGACTTCTAGAAATAAGCCATCGACACCGACAGCCATGGCTGCCCGTGCCAGCGGAGCAATGAATTCCCGTTGTCCGCCGCTACTGCTTCCCCGGCCACCGGGTTGCTGCACGGAGTGGCTGGCATCGAAGATGACCGGGCAGCCGAGGGCACGGAGCTGGGGAAGACTGCGGAAATCGACGACTAGGTTGTTGTAGCCAAAGCTGGTGCCCCGCTCCGTCAACCAAAGGCGATCAGTGGCTGGATCAAGGCCTGCCTGGCAGACTTTTTTAACCACTTCAGCCATGTCCCAAGGAGCCAGAAACTGTCCCTTCTTGATGTTGATGGCTTTGCCTGTTGCCAACGCAGCTGCTGTGGCAGCTAGCAGCAGGTCGCTCTGGCGGCAGAGGAATGCCGGAATTTGAATGATATCAACGACTGTTGCAACTTCTTTGGCTTGATCAGGTTCGTGGATATCGGTTAAGATCTCTAGGAACCTGTTGCGCAGAGAACAGCTCTCCAGTTCTCCACAGACGACCTTAAATCTGCCCAGATCACAGTGACTGCAATGGATCTGGGCGATAGAATGGGCCATGCAGAAGCCCAAATCCTTCCGCCCCTGGCAGCCGGAGCAAACCACCCTGTTGCCGCCGTCTC
>CAMAPJ010000037.1 GCA_945860085.1 Synechococcus sp. UW140
CCGGGATCGACCTCAGATAGCTGATCAGATCGAGATCGGTTGCAGCAAAAGCGCTGTCAGACACAAGGAGGAGGCGATTCCGCCAACCTCAACCCATGCTGACAGGAGCGGCAAGAGTGCCTGTGACACACTTTGAATCAGCCCTGCCGCAGTCCCTGCTATCGCTAGCTCCAATTCATTGCCTAGCCGTCGACCGACAATCTCTTCTGCTAACACCCCGCTCTTGAACTCCAATACATTCAACTTGCCCGCATAGCCATCCCACCACTCCGGTCCAATCAAATCCCTCCCATCTCCCTTGCCAAACAAAATCAAATCATTCCCAGCTCCCCCATACAACACATCATCGCCGCTACCCCCATCCAGCACATCCTCGCCGCTCTCGCCATAGAGCACATCATTCCCTTCTCCGCCAAAGAGATAATCAGCACCTTCTCCGGCTTGAATTCTGTCATCACCACTTAGACCATCAATGAAACCGTTGCCGGCCGTGCCAGAAATTGAATCCGCCTGCGAAGTGCCTAGGATAAGATTTTCGATGCTAATGGAGAGCAGAACTAGCCGCATCCTGTCATCGGATTGAAGTGCGAATTTCTTCAACGCATCTAAAAGTTCAGAGCCAAAGTCCGAAGTACCAAGAAGGGCGATGCGCAGCCTCTTCAGATGGGCTGCACTAGGAGTGGCAGCCTGTGTTTCGACAAGGTATTGGGCGACTTCTTCAACGTTAATAACAAAATTTTTAGAGGCTTCATCCCAGCTGAAGTCGAGCCGCTGGATGATTGGACTCAGCAGTTTGTTGGACTCCAATAGGGCTGAGGTAACCTCTGCGAAATCGTTGAAAACCTTCTCGAGTTGCTGCCCTGGGATCTCTCCTTGGATCCCGGCACCATTGCGATAGCGCTGGCCAAATAAGGTCTCTAGCGCCGCAAGGATCCGACCATCTGACAGGCCAGGAAGGGGGGTAGCCGATTGCTCAAACACCCCAGTCCAACGGAAGATCAGGGGGTGAATCAGCTGGGCGCGCTCCTCTTCAGACGCCTGGGTCCACTGGAGCACGATCGATTTGAGGGCACCGCTTTGATCCCGCTGCATCGCCTGATGGAGGCTGTGGACATTGCCAAGGCCAGCAAGGTCTGGGAGAGCCTCAACATCAGGATCGAGCGAAAGCAGTTCCAACTCTTGGGTTCGGGCCAGGTCGGCACTAAAGCCGATGTCCTCCATCGCCCGTTCTTCCCCTTGGCTGGTGAGGTAACTACCTAGCTGCAGATGTTGGTTGCCTTGGCCATCAACCTCGCTGCCATGGCGATAGGACAGACGAAGCTGACGAACCCCGGCCTGCTCGAGGCTGAGCCGCTCGCCAGGATCGAAATAGGCATCACTATTGCCATCTTTCCAGATGGCCAATTCAGACCAGGCGGCATCGGCTTGATCGATGACACCATCGTGGTTGTCATCCAAATCAGCCAGGGCCTCAAAACCATTTGCGGCTGTTTTGCCGTTGCTCAGCCGGGTGAAATCGCCAAACAACTGGGAGCCGGAGGTGATCGCAGCGCCTGGCTGGCGATCCCGAATCAGCAGGCCATCATCGGCTCCCACCCAGCCGGTTTGCTCGGCAAAGCCATTGCCATCATGGTCAAAATGACGGCCCGATTCTTGGGCTAGGGTTTCGACGCCATCGCCATCGAGATCGAGGATGATGGGGTCGCGTCTTTGCCAGAGTTCGGCGTTGTGAAACGCATCTTTAAAGGGGTTAATAAATTTATCAAAATCAAACAAGTACTGATAATAGTCAAGCAATTTATCTTTAGGATTTTTCAAAGCATTCAGCCCAAGCCTGAAAAACTCCATCGGGATACGAGCAAGCCCACCCAATATCTCCTCAATTGTCCCAGGGATAAGACTGGTATCTATTAGACGCAACCTTGAAGCCTTTAAATCATTGATTGTTTCGCCCCTTTGGACTTTAAGGTAGATCCATTCCTCAAGAGAAACATTAGCTTGCCCAGTAGAACTTGCATCCAACCATTCAAAGTACCCACGCCTACCAACATCATTATTATGAAGATCCATATTTCGCGCATTTATCCAATGATTCTTTATCGTGCTCTTGTCCGTCCGATAATCTGATCTGGTTTCATTGAGATCACCTAGAAGCTTCGCATCTGACAAAGCCCTTTCCCTCATTATTTCGTCTATTAAGCCGGGAAATCTAGTAGGGGTGTGTGTGGTCCCTTCATACAAACTTCTTGTCACCCAAGCGCTGAACAGGGCATGCCGATAGGCATCAAGTTCGCAATCAGCAAATGGGTCTTTTGCGTATGAGGGATCAGTGTTACGAGACAATGCTCCGAGCTTTTGAGCTAGCCGGTCAGCCTCGCTATTGGTCATGCGGCTAAGGAAATTATTATCCGTGAAGATCTCAGCATGAGCTTGTGGATTTGCCATTTTGATGAAGAGTGAAGGATAAGCAAAAGGAATTACGCAAACTATTGACTTTCACTCCACTGAATCGTCCAATCAGAGCGAATACCAGGCCTCCCCGTATGGGATGTCAATCCGAGGAAAGGCGGTTCTTTAGACTCAGAAAGAAGGACAAAAGACGAAATAGTGCAAAGAGACTTGAGTTTCCCTAGATACAGACCCTCTCTATCTGGAATTTCAAACCATAAAGGCTCTCCTCGAATAAAGAAAATGACAATGCGAGAATCTATTTCACCCTCTTTATGCCAATTGCTAGATTTCCCGAGACTTTCACCTGCATCTTTTTCAAATTCCTGCTGCTGCTGTTCTTCGGAACCTATCCCCCACATCGCGTAAGTCTGTAGGCAGATTTTTTTGATTTTGCGATGGGTAAATTGATTAAGATCAACAGAAATAGAGCTCAAACCGACTGCGATAGCCTTCTTCTTTGCGGCAACAAGGCCATTCTCGATTACATAATTACGAGGGCAAGCAGATAATTGCCCGCAGGAAAAAAAGTTTCTGCCAGCTTCAACTGCCTTCCTACTAGCTGATGAAAAGCCTTTTCCAAGGCCATCAGCCTCAGAAATAATTCCACCTTTGCAAGCAACCAATAAGCCAGAGAGCAACAAAAGCACCCATAGGGTCATCGGCAAAGGATGAATGGCTGATAGCCTCGCAATATTCTTCATGACAAAGAAAGCTCCTGACAACAGTGCAAGATATTCAATGAGACAATCATCCTTATTCCCTATCCACAGGGAATGCTTGGGCCAATGATTATTCCACTCCTGAGAATTAAAAACACCAACGATTAAGCACTTTGCGTCCAAGAAAGCTTGGGCAATTTCGATAAGTCCAAAAAGGTCTTGGCTATCCACAGTTGCATCTTTGGCAGCCTCGGCCACCAAAACTCAATTGATCTCCAATAAGGCATCAAACAGACCATGGGAAGCCTGGCAAAGGGCAACGACTGCGTTAAACCACTGAATTGAGTTCCCAAAAAGCAGAGCTGGCGCGAAATTAATGCGGCGCGACAACAACCCCTGCTTGGGAAGCAATAATGATTAATGCACCACCTTGCAGACAAGCTGCCATAGCGTTGCAAGTCTTTACATTAGATGGCTCTCAGTATTTTTTGCTGCTCTTCGATCTAGGCGAATGCGCTTCGCAGCATGCTCGCGGCTTGTCCCTTCAGCAGATTCCAAGGCCCACTCCATCAATGCCCAGTGATTGTTCCCCGGTTCCATGGATTCCGTCCATCCAGCCAACTCTCCCGATCCACACCCTCCCTTAGATCCCCAGCCTCCCTTACATCTCCACCCCCCAAATCCCCCAAACCCATCACCCCACCGCCTGCCACACCCGCTCAGGATCCCCAGCAAACAAATCCCCCCGGGGGCGCCAGCCTGGGGCCAATCCAGGCGCCGTAGGCGTGGGGCCCTGGGCCTGGAGGGCCGCCAGGTGGGCCAGTAGGCGGCGGCCGATGCCGGTTTCCAGGGCCGTGCTCAGGCACAGGTTTGGCGTTCCCGCCTGGAGGGCCGCCAGCAGGGGCCGGGGGTCGCCTGCGCTGGCCGGACGGATCACCTGCCAGCCGCTCCAGCGCTGGGCCAGGGCCGGATCGGCCATCAGGGATTCATCCAGCGCCACCGGCACCAGGGCCGCCAACCGCTCCAGGCCCTCCGGGTCCGCCACCGAGAGCGGTTGCTCCAGCCAGTCGAGGCGGGGGTCGCCGGCCAGGCGTTCGGCCCAGGCTTGGGCGGTGGCCCGGTCCCAACCGCCATTGGCATCGAGACGCAGCGTCCAGCCGGCGGGCAACCGCGCCAGGAGCTGCTCCAGCACGGCCCTCTCTTCGGCATCAGGCCCGGCGGCCACCTTCCATTTCACGGTGATCGGCGCGATCGGCTGGCGGAGGGGCTCTGCGGCCGACCCCTGAATGTCTGCAGCGGCGGAAAGGCTGGCGGCCTGGCCCGGGGGCTGCCCGTTCCGCAGGGCGTCCCACGCCATCTGGGCTGCGGCCTCTGCGGGCGCGGGGCTGGTGGCCTGACCTGGCGGCCGCCTCTGCAGCAGGGCGTCCAAGGCCGTCAGGGCTGCTGCTCCAGCCGGCAGCAATTCGGCAGAAGGGGGCGCGGCCAGCCAGCCCCTCTGGGCGGGGCTGCCGAGGCCATCGAGTTCGGCCAGGGCCAGGCCGAGGGCAAAGGCGAGGGGCCGGGGCAGCTGGGGTAGGGCCTGCTCCAGCACCCTGCGTTCCAGCCGCGGCCCTAGATCCGTAATCGCCGCCGCGCAGGCCTCGAAGCCATCGGGGCTGGTCAAAGGCGCGGTGGGCGACCCCGGAGCGGGGAGCTGCCGTTCAGTGGTGGGTAACCCCGTTGCCGGGGCCTGGGAATCAGGGGCTCCGCGGCGATCCCCTGGCTGGCCATCGGCGGGGACAGCCGTTGGGCGCAGGCCAAAGGGGGCTTGAACAGCGGCGTCCTGGCTCAGGGGGCCCTGTCTCTGCGAGTCCTGGCCTTGATGACCTTGAACTCGAGAGCCCTGGCCTTGGGAGCCCGGCGGCTGGATAGCCCCGGCACCAAGGGCTTGGGGCTCCAGCGGCGCCGCCTCACCCCAGCCCAGGCGGCCATCGGCCGCCTGCAGCCGCAACAGCCAGCCGCGCTTCTCCACCAAGGCCCCCTGGGCCGTCACCAGCTGGCGGGGCAAGCGAAAGGCGAAGGGGCGCCAGGCCAGCTCGAGCCAGTCGTCCATTAGGGCGACCCCAGCAGGGGTGAACGCCCGCAGCCAGCCGCGCCCACAACCCTGCGAGCGTCGGGCACCCCCATCACAGAGACCCGCTTGCGGCCACCCCACACCCGCAGCCAAGCCCGCCTGCAGCTAGCCAGCCCAGCTAGCTGCGCCCCGAGCGGGGGCCAGCCCATCGGCGGGACCCGCTCGGAGTCAGTCCACGACTGGAAACCGCTCGGAAGCCCCATCAGCAGGCCCATCAGTGGAGGCCGGGCAGGGAGCCGCTACCCAGGCGGGCTATGGCGGGCGCCACCAACGGGCCGAGGGCCAGGCCTGCGGCGAGGCCGAGGCCGTTGAGGGCCTGGAAGCGCAGGGCTAGGAACTTGCTGCCGCTGATCCGTTCTGGTTCGCGGTGGTGCTCGCGCAATAACTGGATCAGGGCCTGGCCCGCCGGCAAGCCCGCCGCGCCGAGCAGGGCCGTGAGCGGCCAGTGGCCCACCAATACCGGCGCCCATTCAAACGAGAGAGTGCCGGCCACGAACCAGGGCACCAGGCCGGCGGCGGTGCCGCTGCCGAGGCGCACCACGGGCGAGCGTTTGCCGTGGCGGGCGTCCTCCTCCACCTGATGGAAATGGGAGCAAAACAGCACCAAGGTGGTGGCTAGGGCCGGGCCACTGCCCAGGCCGATCGCCGTGCGCCAGGGCACGATCTGGGCTTCAGCCGCAGGCGCCAGGGCCATGAGGCCAGCGGCGGTGGCCAGGGGGCCGAAGGCGATCCAGCAGAGGGGCTCGCCCAGGCCCTTGTAGCTAAGCCGGAAGGGCGGCCCCTGGTAGGCATAGCCGATGCCGCAGCAGGCGAGCACCAGGGCCAGCACCGCCGGACTGCTGCGCACCGCCACCAGGCCCATCAGCAGCAGTCCCAGGGCTAGGGCGCCATGGGCGATCCAGGCCACCCGGTCTCGGCGGCCGGTGAGGTTCACAAGCGAATGGGGTTTGCCCTCCTGGTCGACGCCCGTATCGGCATCGAACACGTCATTGGCCAGGTTTTCCCAAGCAAGCAGCAGCACCGCCGCCACCAGGAAAATGACCAGCTGGTCGAGGCGCACCACCAGACCCTGGCTGGTCCGCCAGCCCGCCGCCAGCAACACCGGCATCACCGCCACCGCATACATCGGCCACTTGATCGCCGCCTTCCAGAGGCGGCGCCGATCTGGGGCAGGCGCCGCCTCTGGGGAACCCTCTCGAGACCCCTGCGAGGCATGAAGGCTTGCGACGACCTGGGGCTCGGACATGGGGGCCGGCGGCATCAGACGCAAAAGGGCCCATACATTTGAGCAGCCGACCCCACCCCCCCCTGGGTCAGGGCCCCCATGAGGGCCTCCTGAGAGGGCTCCTGGGCGCGGCCTTGCCAGCCCTCCGCCGATCGAACCGCTGATCGACCTCCCGAGCGCCACCCGAATCGAGCCCCTGGGCTTCGCGGCACTCCTGGACGCCGCCGCCGAGGGTGCCCGCCAGCTCGAGGGTGACGGGGTGCTCAGCCTGGCCCTGCCCCTGGCGGGGCTCGATCCCCTGGCGTTACTGAGCGCCTTACCCGAGGGCGATCGGTTTCGCTTTCTCTGGGACAGCGCCCCGGGCCTCTGTATGGCCGCCAGCGGCAGCACCAACGCCCTGGAACTGAGCGGTCCACGCCGCTTTGAGCTGGCCCAGCGATTCAGCTCCGTCTGCCTCAGCCGCCTGGCCGCCCCCCAGGCCTGCCCGCCCCTGGCCCGGCCCCGGGTGCTGCTCGCTTTTGCCTTCTTTGACAGCCCCCTGCAGGAGGGCAGCGGCGTCGCCGGCGTGCGGGCCGTGCTGCCCCGCTGGCAGCTGAGCCGCCAAGGCCGCCATTGCTGGCTGCGGCTGCAACGCAACCTCGGCGGCGAGGTGTCCGCCCGGGCCGTGGCCGAAGAACTCTGGGAGCAGGCGCGGCACCTAGACAACCTCGCCGCAAAACAGGCCGAAGCCCGGGGGCTGGCCGGAGCCCCAACAGCAGCCCCAGCCGCAGCCAGCGGCAGCGCTTACGAACTCGACTTGGGCTGCCCCGGGGGCCAGGTCGGCGGCCCTGGAGTGGCCAGCCGCTCCGCCTGGCAGGCCGGCTACCGCAGCGCCGTCGAACGGGGCCTGGAGCTGGTGGAATCCGGCGTTCTGCTCAAGCTGGTACTGGCAGTGCGCCAGCAGATCGAGCTGGAGGCGCCCCTCAATCCGCTCCAGCTCCTGGCCCAGCTGCGCCTGCGCCAGCCGGGCAGCTGCCGCTTCCTCTGGCAGCAGGCCGGCGGCTCCGCCCTAGTCGGCGCCTCGCCGGAACGCCTGCTGAGCGTGCGTCAACAACAACTGCGCTGCGATGCCCTAGCCGGCACCGCCCCGCTCGGGCCCGCCGCTGACCAGCTGATCGCGTCGCTGAAGGACCGCCACGAACATGAGCTGGTGGTGGAGGCGATCACCGCCGAGCTGCTCCAGGCCGGCCTGGAGCCGCGCCGGCCCCGCCATCCCCGCCTGGCCATCCACGGCCAGCTGGTGCATCTGCACACCCCCATCACAGCCGCCTTGCGCGACCACCATCCCCTAGCCCTGGCCTCCGCCCTGCATCCCACCCCGGCCGTGGCCGGCCTGCCCCGCCGCGAAGCGATGGCGGCCCTGCGCAGCCTCGAACCCTTTGAACGGGGCCCCTACGCCGCCCCAATCGGCTGGATCGACAGCGCCGGCGACGCCGAGCTGCGGGTGGCGATTCGCAGCGGCACCGTGTCCGGCAGCCGGCTGGAGCTCACCGCCGGCGCCGGCCTCGTGCGCGGCTCCGATGTGGAGAAGGAGCTGCAGGAAGTGGCCCTGAAGCTGGGCGTGTTGCAGCAACAATGGAACCTTGAGGTCCAGCCCGCCTAAATCAGCCGCCCAGGCACTGTCGGGACAAGCGGCGGCAATAACTGGGGCTCAGGCCGCCAGCAGGCGCTCCATGGTGAGATCGGCTAGGGGCTGGCGGCCCAGCCATTCGATCTCGCGCACGCCCGTGGGGCTGGTGACGTTGATCTCGCTGAGGCGGCCATCGATCACATCGATGCCGACAAAGAACAGGCCTGCCTCCCGCAGGGCAGGCCCGATCTCGACGCAGATCAGCCGTTCCGCTGCGCTCAGCTCCGTGGCCTGGGGGGCACCACCCACGGCCAGATTGCTGCGGAAGTCGCCATCTTTGGGCACCCGGTTGACCGCCCCGAGCGCTTCGCCATCGACCAGCAAGATGCGCTTGTCGCCGGCGCTAACCCCGGGCAGAAACGCCTGCACCATCACGGGCATCTGCTGCTGGTTGGTGACCAGTTCGAACAGGGCCCTCAGGCCCGGGGCGCTGGCGCTGCTGCGCACCACCCCTTGACCGGCCCGGCCCCCCAGGGGTTTGAGCACCACCTCCTCGTGGTTGGCGGCAAAGGCGGCCAACTGGTCGGTGTTGCTACTCACCAGAGACGGCGCCATCAGGTGGCTGAAGCGCAGGGCTCCAATCTTTTCGTTCCAGGCCCGCAGCGACGCCGGCCGGTTCAGCACCCGCACGCCGGCCCGTTCGCCCAGATCCAGCAGGTGGGTGGCATAGAGGTAGGCCTCATCGACGGGCGGGTCCTTGCGCATCCACACCCGGGGGAAGTGGTCTAGGGGCAGGAGCTGGGGTTCCTCAAGCCAAAACCAGGGCTCGGGCACCTGCCAGCCGGCCTCGCTGGGGGCGAACTCGGCTAAGCGCACGGGCTGGGCCCGCACCCAGGCGCCATGGCCTGAGAGCTCGGGGGCTGCAACGGTGACGGCTTGAGCAGTGACGGCTTGAGCAGTGGCGGCTTGAGCGGTGGCATCTCTAGAGGTGGCATCTCTAGAGGTGGCGACCTGACCGGCGGCGGAAAGATCGCCGAGGGTGCAGACCCAGACCTGCTGCCCGGCCCGTTGGGCCGCCTGCATCAGGGCCACACTCGAATCCTTGGCAGGCCGCAGCCGCGCAATCGGATCGACGATGAACAGTTGGGGCTGGTTCAAGACTCAGGCCCCCAGCAGGCCGTCGAGCTGACCGGAGCGCTCGAGGGCGTGCAGGTCATCACAACCGCCGACGTGCTGGCCACCGATGAAGGTTTGGGGCACGCTGCGACGGCCGCCGCACTTGGCCGCCATCGCCATGCGGGCCGCCTCATTACCATCGATGGCGTGCTCGATGTAGCTGACACCCTTGCGATCCAGCAGGGCCTTGGCCCGCACGCAGAAGGGGCAGGCACGCCAGGTGTAGATCTCGATCTGGGGGGACAGGCTGTTAGCGGTGGAGTTGGCGCCGGCTGCGGCCACGGTGGTTTCGACTTGTAGGCCTAAATCCTAGAAGCGGTCAGGGGGTCCGCCGCTGGGCTGCCGGCCTGCTCAAGGCTGAAAGCCCCTGGCACCAGTTCGCCAGGACAGTCCCCGCTGATACGGTCAGAACCACTGATCGGCTCCACCGGTGCTCGACCTCACCGACTTCAAACGCGACCTCTCCGAGCTCACTGACCGCCTGGGCCATGCCCAGGACTGTCTTTGACGTCCCTGCCCTGAACGCCCGCCAGCGGGATCTCGAACAGCTGGCCTCCCAACCCGATTTCTGGGACGACCAGCAGGAGGCGCAGCAGAAAATGCGCCAGCTCGATGACGTCAAGGCCCAGCTGGAGCAACTCGCCTCCTGGCGCTCCGCGATCGTCGATGGCCAGGCCACCCTGGAGCTCTACGACCTCGAACCGGACGAAGAACTGCTGGCCGAATCGAACACGGACCTGCAGAGCCTCAAGGCCGACCTGGACCGCTGGGAACTGGAGCGCCTGTTGAATGGCCCCTACGACAAGGAGGGGGCGGTGATCTCGATCAACGCCGGCGCCGGCGGCACCGATGCCCAGGACTGGGCCTTGATGTTGATGCGGATGTACACCCGCTGGGCCGAAGACCACAACATGCGGGTCACGGTGGCGGAACTCTCAGAAGGGGAAGAGGCAGGGATCAAGAGCTGCACGATCGAAATCGTCGGTCGCTACGCCTACGGCTACCTGCGCAATGAGAAGGGCACTCACCGGCTAGTCCGCATCTCCCCCTTCAACGCCAACGACAAACGCCAGACCAGTTTTGCCGGCGTCGAAGTGATGCCGAAACTGGAGCAGGAAGTCAAGCTCAATATTCCCGAGAAAGACCTGGAGATCACCACCTCCCGCTCCGGCGGCGCCGGTGGCCAAAACGTCAACAAGGTGGAAACGGCGGTGCGCATTCAGCACCTCCCCACCGGTCTGGCCGTCCGTTGCACCCAGGAACGCTCCCAGCTGCAGAACAAGGAGAAGGCCATGGCCCTGTTGATGGCCAAGTTGCTAGTGATCGCCCAGGAGCAGCGAGCAGCTGAGATCGCCGACATCCGCGGCGACATCGTTGAAGCGGCCTGGGGGAATCAGATCCGCAACTACGTGTTCCACCCCTATCAAATGGTGAAAGACCTGCGCACGGCCGAGGAAACCACCGATGTCCAGGGCGTGATGGATGGCGACCTCGATCCCTTCATCCAGTCGCTACTGCGCCAGGGTGTGGAGGTGGGAGCCGCCTCTGATGAGTGAAAACAACACTGAAACCAGCCCCGAAACCAGCCCGGATGCCAATGCAGCAGCCCTGAGCGACCCCTTGGGCACCCCCACAACAGCCCAACCCCCCTCTGGCGCTGCCAGCCGAAGGAACGAGCCGCCGCCCAGTTTTGTCAAACTGGCGATGCGCAACATGGTGCGCAAGGGCCGCCAGAGCCTGCTGCACTTCGGTCTTACCGCCGTGGGCTTGATGGGCTTCCTGCTGCTGGTGGCCTGGTTCGGCCGCCCGACCCTGCCCCAATGAGCCCCCAGCCCCCCGGCCCAAACCTCAACAGCAGCGAGCACCCTGAACCCGGGAGTCAAGCCAGCGGCCCAGGCCTCGACCTCGATCTGGCCTTCAGCAGCGACGACGACCTAGGCGACGCACTGCTGAACCAGGCCGGCCCACTCGCCGATCCCCTGGCTGGCGCTGAGCTCTGGCATGACCAGCTGGGACGCTGGCTGGACGACCTGCAGGCGGAACTGCCCGAGGCGCTGCGATCAGGGGCCTACTGCCTAGGACTACAGCTGGTGAGCGACGCCAGCATCGCCGAACTCAACCTGGACTGGCGAGGCAAAAGCGGCGCCACGGATGTGCTGGCCTTCGCCGCCCAGGACGCGGACCTCTCAGGTGCGCCGCTGATGCCCCTGCCGCCCCAGTTCGAGCAGGACGGAGAGAACGGGCCAGAGGGCGACGAGGACGAAGTAGCTGACGAAGTTGCTAATGAAGGGGACGACGAAGGGGACGACGAGTCAGACGGCGATGACGGGAGCGAGGCCCAGGGCGGAGAGAGCGACGGGGACCAGGACCAAGACGGTGATGAAGACGGTGACAAGTTCGGCGATAGTGACGACGTCAATGACAATGACGACGTCAATGACAGTGACGAGGGCTGGGGCCCGGCGTTTGAGGCCCTAGAGCTGGGCGACATCGTGATTTCGCTCGACACGGCCGCCCGCCAGGCACCGGAGCACGGCCACAGCCTGGAGCAGGAACTGCTGTTCCTGGCCAGCCACGGGCTGCTGCACCTGCTCGGCTGGGATCACCCCGATGACGCCAGCCTGGCGGCGATGCTGGCCCGCCAGGAACGCCTGCTCGCCGCCGCACCTCTCCGCCCCTGAGACCCCTGGACGGTCCAGCTCCCCCAGCAGGGCGCCCCTAGAGCCGTCAGTGGCGATGAGTGGCGATGAGTGGCGATCAATCAGTGGCCAGGGTGGCTTTCGCCCCGGCCTATCGGCGATAAGGTTCAGGTCAGCGGCAGACCTTTGGGCGCCTATGGCGATGCTTGTTCCTGAGGATCCCCATCCAGGTGCCGTGTCCTATTTGGCCGGCAGGAGCAAGGCTCAGAATCGTGTCCGTGCCTCTGCCGGCCCTGGGCAAGGCCCAGGCCAGCAGCCCCTAGAGGACAAGCCGATGGCAACGGGGTGGGGTCAGAAGCAGCCAGGGGCAAAGCCAGCCGAAGCGTTGCGAACCACCCCGGGCCGGCGCAGCCAGCGCTACGGGGCCTGGGCAGTAGCTGGCAACCTGGGGGTGAGTTTCCGCTACGCCGCCCAGGGCCTCAGCTACGCCTTCAGCAGCCAGCGCAACTTCCGCATTCACGTCGGCACGGGCGTGATCGTGTTCGGCCTGGGCCTATGGCTTGGGCTCAGCGCCGATCGGCTGGCCGTGCTCGTGCTCACCGTGGCCGCCGTGCTGGTGCTGGAGCTGCTCAATACCGCCACCGAAGCAGTGGTGGACCTGGCCATCGGCCGCCGCTTCCATCCCCTGGCCCGCATCGCCAAGGACTGCGCCGCCGCCGCCGTGCTGGTGGCCTCCCTCTCCTCCCTATTAATCGCCCTGCTGCTGCTGCTGCCGCCCCTGGCCGTCCGGCTCGGCCTGTGACGCGGCTCGGCTGGGACCCGCTCGGCCTTTGAATAGAGACCAGGTGAGCGCCCTAGAGGCGTTGGGGACCCATGCTTCTCGTGCTCGACAATTACGACAGCTTCACCTTCAACCTGGTGCAATACCTGGGCGAGCTGGCAGCAGACCATCCAATTGCCGCCGACTTGCGTGTAGAGCGCAATGACGCCCTGACCCTGGAGCAGATCCGGGCCCTGGCTCCTGACGCGATCCTGATCTCCCCCGGCCCCGGCGATCCCAACCAGGCCGGGGTCTGCCTGGAGGTTCTTAGGGAGCTGGGGCCGGAGCTGCCGATCCTGGGGGTCTGCCTAGGCCACCAGTGTCTGGCCCAGGTGTTCGGCGGCAAGGTAGTGCGAGCGGCTGAACTGATGCATGGCAAGACCTCGCCGGTGCTGCATGCCGGCCAGGGGGTCTTCACTGACCTGCCTAATCCCCTCACCGCCACCCGCTACCACAGCCTGATCGCTGAGCGCAGCTCCCTGCCCGACTGCCTCGAAATCACCGCCTGGCTGGACGACGGCACGATCATGGGCCTGCGCCATCGCCACTACCCCAACTTGCAGGGGGTGCAGTTCCACCCAGAAAGCGTGCTCACCCAGGCGGGTCACCAGCTGCTGGCCAACTTCCTGCGCCAGGCCGCCACTGCGGCCCCTGCGGCGGTTTCGCTCCTGGGCTGATCCCAGGGCTTGCGGCCCCCGCTTACACCAGCGATGGCTCCCTGGACTGCACTGGGGGCTGCTCTGGGGACTGCTCTATTTGAACTGCTCTGGGGACTGCTCTATGGACAGCACCCTGGCGGGTCCGGCCAGCGCTGCTAGGTTCGCGCCACCGTCACCGCTTCGGGCGCCCCTCCGCCATGGCCCTGCTTCCTGGCCCTTTCCGGCGCCCCACGTCCCACCTGGCCGCAGACCGGCCCGCGGCCGGAGGGCCGGCCTTCCGGCCTCGCCGCAACGGCACCATGGCATTGGGCCCGGCTTACCTCGCCAGTGGTCTGGCCGCCTGCGGCCTGCTCACCGGCCTGGCCGCCCCGATGGCAAGGGCCGAAACGGGAGTGACAATCACCAGCTACGGCCACAGCGCCCTGCTGATCCAGGGCGGCGGCGTGAGTGTGTTGCTCAATCCCTTCAAGGCTGTGGGTTGTGCGGCTGGTCTGACCCCACCGCGGCCAGCCGCCAGCGTGGTCCTGGCCAGCAGCCGCCTGGCCGATGAGGGGTCCCCTGGCGCCGGCGGCCGTTTTCTGGTGAGCCCAGGCTCCTACCGCATCAATGGCCTAGCGATCGAAGGCATCGCCGCGCCCCACGACCGCGTCGCTGGCCGCCGCTTCGGCCAAGCCACCCTCTGGCGCTGGAAACAGGGCGGCCTCGACATCGCCCACCTAGGTGGCACCGCCGCCGAACTGCTCCCCGCCGACCGGGTGCTGCTGGGCCGGCCCGATGTGTTGATCATCGGCGTGGGCGGCGGCGCCAAGGTCTATGACGGCGACGAGGCCGCTGCGGTGGTCCGGGCCCTAGCGCCTCGGCGGGTCATCCCGGTTCAGTACGTCAGCGGCAAGACCCCCAAGGACTGTGACCAGGGCAGCCTGGAGCCCTTCCTCAAGGCCATGGCCGGCACCCCGGTCAAACGGGGCGGCAGCAGCATCACCCTGCCCGCCAAGCTCTCGGACGCCACCCAGATCGACGTACTGCGCTGAAGCTGGTCACTGATGGCCGATTGCGCTCAAAGTGATGCGCTGAGCCAGATGCGCTGAACTAGATACGCTGAAAGTGCTGCGCAAGAAGTCTTGGGCTAAGGCACTGGCACGGCGGGAGTTTCGTTGTGCACCCTTGCTCTGGGTCCAATCCCGCCCAGCCATCCCCACGTTTCACCTCCAACACCCCCTCCCTTGATCCCCACCCTCCGCCGCCGCGAGCTCCTGACTTTGGGCCTGGCCGGCCTAGGGGCAGCCCTGCTGAAACCGTCCAACCCGGCCCGCTCCAGCAACCGGGGGCTGCGGGTGATCGTGGTGGGCTCCGGCCTGGCCGGCCTGGCGGCGGCGCGCCAGCTGCAGCAGCAGGGCCATCAGGTGACCGTGCTTGAGGGGCGCGATCGCCTCGGCGGCCGCACCTGGACCAGCCGGGCCTGGCCGGACCTGCCGATGGACCTGGGGGCCGGCTGGATCCATGGAACCAGCGGCAACCCGATCACCGCCCTAGCCCGCAGCAGTGGCGCCCAGCTGGTAGACACCAGCCTCGAGAACGCCCTGGTCTATGGCGCCGATGGCAAGCCCCTCAGCGCCAGCCAGGAGCAACAACTCGATCGCCTGGACCGGCGCCTGGTGGCCGCCGTCGCCCAGGCCCAGGAGCAGGAGGGGCCAGACCTCTCCCTCCAAGGCCTGGTAGCCCGCACCTTCGGCTGGGACCGCCTGAGTAACGACGACCGCCAGCGGCTCAGGTACTTAGTCAACAACCGCTATGAACAGGAGTACGGCGCCGGCGCCCTAGCCCTCTCCAGCCGCTGGCTGGACATGGATGGGGCCTACGGCGGCGGCGAAGCCCTGCTGGTGCCTGGCTTTAGCGCCATCGTCGAGGCCCTGGCCCAGGGGCTAACGATCCTCAGCGGCCAACGGGTTCAGGAGGTGATTTGGGGCGGCCCCAGCGCGGCAGCTGGCGGATCAGGTGGCGTCACGGTGGTCTGCCAGACGGGGCCCGGAGGCGAACCGCGCCGCTTTGAGGCCGACAAGCTTGTGCTCACCGTGCCCCTGGGGGTGCTTAAGGCCGGCTCGATCCAGTTCAACCCGCCCTTGCCAGCCGCCAAACAGACCGCGATCCAGCGCCTGGGCATGGGCACGCTCAACAAGTGCTGCCTGCGTTTTGCACGCCCCTTCTGGCCCACGGACGTGGACTGGCTCGGCCAGATCGACCCGGGCCCGGGCGACTGGATGGAATGGGTGAGCCTGGCGAAGCCCCTGAACCAGCCGGTATTGATTGGCTTCCACGCCGGCGCCTCGGCCGTAGCCCTAGAAGCCCTCAACGACGCTGCCGTGGTGGCCAGCGCCATGGCCAGCCTGCGGCGCCTCTATGGGCCTGGGATTCCCGAGCCCATTGGCGTGCAAATCAGCCGCTGGCACGCCGATCCCTTCAGCGGCGGCGCCTATTCCTTCAACGCCCTCGGCAGCACACCAGCCGACCGGCAGGTGCTGGCCAAACCCCTGGCCCAGCGCCTTTTTTTTGCCGGCGAAGCCAGCCACCCCAACCTGTTTGGCACCGTCCACGGCGCCTACCTCTCGGGCCTGCGGGCCGCAGCGGAGCTTTAGGCCAACCCCTCAATCGCCCCGTAGGCCCGCCAAAACTGCTCCATTTGCGCCTTGGTGCCCAGGCTCACCCGCAGGGAGCCATCGATCAGGGGCTTGCCCGCCATCGAGCGCACCAAAATCCCCGCCTGGCGCAGGGCCTGCTCCACGGCCCGGGGGTCGCCCTGGGGCCAGATCAGCAGGTAATTGCCGCCGGCGCTGTGGTGACGCACGCCGGCCTGGACCAACTGGGCCACCAGCCAGTCGCGGGCGCCCAGCACCTCGGCCACGTAGGCATCCACGTAGGCCTGGTCGGCCAGGGCGGCCAGGGCGGCCGTCACCGCCAGGCTGTTGATGTCATAGGGGCCGGTGACGCGGCTGATGCGGTCGACCACGGCCGGAGCCCCAATCGCAAAACCGATGCGCAGGCCCGCCAGCCCCGCCGTTTTGGCCAGGGAGCGCAACACCACCAGGTTGGGGTAGGCCGCAAAGGGATCCCTGCCACCCAGCAGCCCTGGCATCAGGCTGTCGCCGGTGAAGGCCTCATAGAGCTCATCCACCACCACCAGGGTCTGGGGCGCCGCCGCCGCCAAGGCCAGGATCTGGTCTGGGGCCAGGCGGGTGCCGGTGGGGTTGTTGGGGTTGCAGATCAACAGCAACTTGGGCGGAGCCACCCCGGGCCGCAGCAGGGCGGCGGTGAGCGCCTCCAAGGGAAAGGCGAAATCGGGCAGCGCGTAGGGAATCGCCTCGATCTCCATACCCTGCATCTGGGCGCAGGGCGTGTAGTAGCCAAAGGTGGGACTGGTGGTGAGCAGCCGATCGCCCCGGTCGCCATAGGCGTGGAACACCGCATGGATCGCCGCATCCACCCCGTTGAACAGGCCGATGTGGTCGGGGCCCAAGCCACTGACGCCCGCCGGCGCTGGCGCGCCCGGGACCTGGGGTGCCTCAGCGCCAGCGGTCGCCAGCAGGGAGCCCACCACCGCCTCGCGCAGGCCGTCGTATTCGGGGTAGATGGCGAAGTGATCGGCCGGCATCGCCCGGATCGCCGCCACCACCTGGGGACTGGGCCCCACCGTGTTCTCGTTGAAATCCAGCCGCAACAGCCCCCGCCGCCCCTCCAGGGGCGCGCTATAGGCCGTGAGTGCCTCCACCTCAGGCCGCGCCTGGGGGAATGGCAAGGGAACGGCGTTCTCGCCAGGGGCCGGATCGGTCACAGGGCCCACTCGCTCCACTCGCTAGAGCCAGCATCAAGACCGCCCCGTCGCACCACCCCCAGCCCCTGCCCGCCAGGCTGGCTGCCATTGGGATCAAGCCGGAGGAAGGGGGTCAAACGGGGTGGCGCGACTGCCAGGGTCAGCCTAGGTCTGGGGCGCTGCAGCCCTGGATCGGGCGCAAGCCAAGGCACCGCCTCGCCTACCCCCCCCACTCACATCCTCTCCAAGCTCGGAATCCCCAGCAGCCCCAGGCCGAGTTTGAGGGTGTCGGCGCTGAGGCGGCAGAGGGCCAGGCGGGAGCGGCGGGCGGGGCCGGCGGCCTTGAGCACGGGCTCACCGACGATGAAGCGTCTGGGCCCCAAGGCTGTGACCACCCACCCCCATGCTCTAAACCCCGTTCTCAACACCGCCCCATCGAAGCCCTTCGCCCGGCCAGTCCGAAAGAGCGCGAAGCATAGGTGTTTCTAAGACCCGCAATTTCGGCCAAATGTGAAACATTATTGGCGTCAAATCCCTATATGACACTGGACTTTACCGGGGTTCCCAAACAACCCTGGAGATGACTCGAAAAGACACAGCGGCTATGGCCGCAGATCTCGAAACCTGCCTATAAAAGTTAGCCGCCTATGACAGCCAAGGCAGCCGGAGCTAGGCTGAATGGATCGACCATGCATCCAAGCCGCATGACTCCCCTCCTGAAGCAACTAGAGGAGCAAGCTCGCACACTCTCCCCCGAGGAGCGAGCCAGACTTGCCGAGACGATGCTGGAGTCGTTGCAGTCTTCAATCCCTGAGATTGATTGTGCATGGGCGGAAGAAATTGAGCGTCGTGTTGACGCCATTGATCGCGGCTTAATACCAACCCACAGCGCCGCAGATGTCTTTGCTGAAGCCAAGACGATTCTTCCGTGAGAAGCGCCCGCTTTATTGAGACTGCAAAACTTGAGCTGCTTGATGAAGTTGCTTATTACGAAAGCAAAGAGCCTGAATTGGGTGGACGCTTTTTAGCTGCGGTGCAAGAAGCGGTAGCGCGTGCCCTTCTCTATCCGCTGACCGGCTCGCCATGCACGCAAAATACTCGACGCTTGCTCATCAAGGATTTTCCCTTCGCAGTTGTCTATCGCAACGACAAGACTGGGATCATGGTTTATGCGATTGCCCATCTAGCTCGAAGGCCAGGATTCTGGCGTTCACGGATCGACAACCGCTAATCCAGCCATATACCGGAACCGCCACCAGAAAAACCGATGCCATGGCGCACTGTGTGAGACAACTGTCTGCAGCCAGACAATGCCCAGCATGGGCAACGCAGTGCCGAGATCAGGAGTAAACCTTAAGCACGGATTGGGCAGGATTCCAGCCTAAGGGTCAAGAAGCCGCAGCCTGAATTCCCCTAATCCCCCACTCACATCCTCTCCAAGCTCGGAATCCCCAGCAGCCCCAGGCCGAGTTTGAGGGTGTCGGCACTGAGGCGGCAGAGGGCCAGGCGGGAGCGGCGGGCGGGGCCGGCGGCCTTAAGCACCGGCACCTGGTCGTAGAAGCGGTTGAACACCTGGCTGAGTTCGAACAGGTAGCTGCACAGCCGATTGGGCAACAACTCTTCTTCGACCTCGGCGATCACCGCATCGAACTGGAGCAGCTGGCGCACCAGGGCCCACTCCTGGGGTTCGCTGAATTGCAGCTCAGCGGTGTCGTCAGCGCCGCCGGATTCCAGGTCGCCGCCCTTGCGGGCGATGCCGGCGATGCGCACCACCGCATAGAGCAGGTAGGGGGCCGTGTTGCCGCTAAGGGCCAACATGCGATCAAAGCTGAACTGGTAATTGGTGATCCGGTTCTGGCTGAGGTCGGCGTATTTCACCGCCGCCAGGCCCACGGTGGTGGCCACATGGGCAATGAAGGCTTCGTCTTCGTGGCGCTCTTCCTCCTGCAGACGGCGGCGCAGGTCGGCTTCGGCCCGCTCCACGGCCTCATCGAGCAGGTCCTTGAGGCGCACGGTGTCGCCGGAGCGGGTCTTGAGCTTCTTGCCGTCCTCCCCCTGCACTAGACCGAAGGGCACATGCTCGAGCCGGGCGCCCTCGGGGATCCAGCCGGCGCGGCGCGCCACCTGGAAGACGCCGACGAAGTGGTTGGCCTGGCCGGCATCGGTCACGTAGATCACCCGGCGGGCGCCATCGCCCTGGGGGGCCGCAGCGAAGCGATAGCGAATCGCCGCCAGGTCGGTGGTGGCGTAGTTGAAGCCGCCATCGCTCTTCTGCACGATCACCGGCAGGGGCTTGCCATCCTTGCCCTGCAGGCCCTCGAGGAACACACAACCGGCGCCGTCATCGACCACCAGCAGGCCGGCGGTCGCCAGGTCGGCCACCACCGCTTCGAGGTAGGGGTTGTAGAAGGATTCGCCCCGTTCGCTCAGGCGAATATCGAGCCGGTCGTAGAGCAGTTGGAATTCGCGGCGCGATTGGTCGCAGAGCAGGGTCCAGGCCTTGCGGCTGATCGGATCGCCGCCCTGGAGCTTCACCACCTCCTCCCTGGAGGTGGTTTGGAAGGCCTCATCGCTATCGAACCGCTGCTTGGCCTGGCGGTAAAAGGCCACCAGATCGCCCAGGTCCACCGCATCGGCGGTGTCGAGGGCCTCAGGCGCCACCTGCTTGAGATGGGTGATCAGCATGCCGAACTGGGTGCCCCAATCGCCGACATGGTTGAGGCGCAGCACCGGATGGCCGCGGAACTCCAGCAGCCGCGCCAGGGAGTCGCCAATGATCGTGGAGCGCAGGTGCCCCACATGCATCTCCTTGGCGATGTTGGGGCTGGAGAAATCGACAATCACCGGTGTGAGAGCCGGCTCGCCTGGGGCCTGAACAGCTGCCCCAGCAGCAACGGCCACCGTCGGCACCCCCAGGCGCGGATCGCCCAGGCGCCGTTGCACTTCAGCGGCCAGGCGCTCGGGCCGCAGCGTGAGGTTGATGAAGCCGGGGCCGGCGATCTGGGGGGCTTCAAACTCAGCCAGGAAAGCAGCATCGGCAGCCAGCTGGGCGACGATCGCCTCGGCGATCTTGCGGGGCGGCTGGCCTAGGGGCTTGGCCAGGGCCAGGGCGCCATTGGCCTGGAAATCGCCGAATTCGGGCTTGCTGGCGGGCCCCAGGGCCGGATCGAGGGGCTTGCCACTGGCCTCGGCCGCCGCAAAGGCTTGCGGAAAAGCCCGCTCGGTGGCGGCGCGCAGCTGGCCGTCTAGGGCTTGGAGGATGGTCAGCATGAGCAGCGGGACACCGCGGCAGAGCGGCTGGCAGTGCCCTTGATCATCCCTCCCGGTGAGTGCCTGGACCGATCACGCCCCTGCCCTTGATCTAGCGGCCACAGCCACCGAAACGGTTTCTGGTGGCAGCTCAATGGGGTAGCAGGTTGATCCACACCGCCTCCCCAGCTTGCCTGGCTAGCCAAGGGCTGAGGCAAGCCGCTCCACGCCCCTTGTCCGCGCCGCGCCTGGCTGAGCGATCCGTTGCCCGCTTCTGCCATGGCAAGGCCGCCGCTGGGCCGGCCCCATGGGCTTGGGGCGCAAAGCGGCAGAACCTTTCCCAGGCTCGCTGCAACCCCATCGGACTGATCTCCAGCGCAACGACGATTGCCTGGAGGGACAAAATCTCTAGCAATGGGACCCTCAGTGCTCAGCATGGGGCGCCGAACTACTGATCGACCCGCTCCTTCCGCGTCAGTCAGCCCCTGAGCCCTCCATGAGAAGCCCTGGTTGATGACGATCACCCCAAGCATTCATGGGGCCTTGAAGGGATTTTTTAGGCAGTCAGGGCGAAGGTGCTGTGGGCTAACTCAGCAGGATTGACCAGAACGAATCAACCCTACTTTGGACTAGCGCCTCCATAAGCGCACAGTGAATCAGGCCACCCACCGTTGATATCAAAGCCCCAAAACCCCACGCATTTTGGAGATGATTTTCTTCATGTCAGACTCACTGATTTGACCTGCTTCGAGCAGCTGATTAGCCAAGGCGATCTTGGCCCTGCCTTCTTGCAGTTTGAGCAAGGTGGTGCATTTTTGGGTGAAGTCTGAACCGCCCAATGGAATCATTAAGGCAACCCCTCCACCAATATCGCTTTTGGTTCCACCTTGTGGGCTACTGGATTGATCGAGACTATTTAATTGACGACCATAAAAAACCAGGGTGGGGGGAACTCGATCCGTGACGGAGCATGTGCTGCCATCATCAAGATCCAGGTCGATCTTTGGCTGTGGGGGATAGACAGAGAAGGTGTCAAGATCAAGTCTTTCGCCCGCACTTACGGGGTAACCCAAAAGCGAGAGCATGATTCCGTAGCCAAAAGCATGGATCCACCTGCTCGGAGACCACTTTCGGGACGCTCTACAATTGGTTGATAGAGTACGCATGCAAAGTAGGGAGTGCGTTTGGCAACATCGGGCTGAAAGCGGATGGTCAACTTCCGAGTTTTTCCAGGGGGGATTTTAAATTCACTTGGCACAATGCTGACGCCTTCGACCAGAATAGGGCCGGGCGTCTCATCGTTTTTGCCGGATCCCTTGAGGCGAACGGTTAGCGCAACGGCCTCTTTGCGCGTATGGGAAACAGTCATTTTCACGCGTACAGAGCCGCTCTTAGCGCTGTATTCTCTTTTCGCAAGAAAAGCGGTCTGGGCCAACTCCGGCCCAGACCACAAAACTGCAAGTAGCAGCAGATTAAAGCGCATGAAATCAGAGGGAAGTGCAGGTTGCAGTTGCGCTGAGAGCGTAATCTCCAGTCGTCAGAAGACGCTTTACATTGTCCTGCGTAATCGCAGCATCGATGTAACCCGCCTGGCGGATAGCGCCATCCGATGCTTTGCTGGATGCATCAGCACTGCTCGAAGCATTGGCGACAAGATCAACAAGCTCAAGGCTTGGTATTGACGCCTCAGCACCCTTGGGCGCGATCAGGGAAACTGCGCTAAGTACGACTTTTGAGCTGCCATTGGCAACGTAGCTGTACTTCCCTTTGCCGCTTAGTTGATCGAAGTCTGACGAGACCTCCAGCTTAATGGAGCCTCCATCATTGCTAATGTTGCAGAAAGCAGGGGAATTCCCTTTTGCTTCAATGTCAGCACTTTGAGCGGCAAACAACGGGGATGGAGCCGCAATCAGGCCAAGGACGATCGCTGCTTTTAGGAACCTCATGAGATTAGAAAATGTGGACCAGGGAAGTTCTAACCCTTGGCATCGCAGGAAGAGGCTCTTGCATGACCTATGCAGCTCAAGTGCCGCAGGCGCTATTTAGCGTGCCAGCCCCTTGATTCCCTAAACCAGCCGTGCCATAACCGTTTTGGCGAGATAGGCGGGCCCCCGCGAGTACGGGACCAATTGATCAGAAGCAGGCCCCCGCTGCCTGACTCCCGTCCAAGGCATTTCTGCATCACCACGCTTTTAAATTTATGCCACCTGATACAGCGGCGCCTGGGCCTTGAGGCCATTTCCAATCAGCCAGCCATGGCGAAGACTAGGGGTGCCGACTCAAAAAGAGAGCCTCAGACGAAGGCAAGGGGAAAGGGGAAAGAGGAAAGAGGAAAGAGGAAAGAGGAAAGAGGAAAGAGGAAATCATTGCAGATGATTCCAGAATCATCCTAAAATAGCCGTGAAATGTTTCGAGATTACCAGGAAAGTCTTGGAGGTCACACATCAAGAACTCCCTGGGAATGAGGGGAATCGTGATCAAGAAACAAGGGCGGCCATCAGCGATCTTTCAAGCTCCTACACAAGTGCAACGAAGCGCAAACATCTAGCCAGCAAGTGTTAATAGGACAGCCACCTGTATTTCAATCGAGCTGGCCGCCGACTAAGGCCACCACTATGGGCAGGTCCAAGTCAACTGGAGGGCGCCCTGGGTGCATAGCGTGAAGACCGATGAAACTGATGGCACCTAGGCTTGTCTTTGCCCAACAGATTTTTGGCGCTGGCACCAAGATTTTGCTCGCAAACCTTGCTGCTCTACCGCAAGGAGTGGGCCGTGAGCTCAAGCTCCCGCTCCATCCCCGCCAGCACCACCTCAGCCACCAGCTGGATGCGGAAGCGGCAGGCCTGGGTTTCGGCGCAGGCAAAGGTGCCGTGTTCCCAGTATTTGTTGCTACCAGCGCCGCCGCCACAGAGGCCGAAATACTCGCAGCCCTGGCGGCATTGCTCCACCCCGGAGCGGATCGCTTGATGCACCCGCTGGAATTTCTCGTTCGTCAGCACGGATTCAAGGCTGTCTGTGAGCACATGGCCGAAGGAGAAATCGCCGTAGTCAGCCGTGGCCACGGAGAGCAGTTCCGGATCGAAGGTGGAGAGGTTGCCACGGGCATCCACATTCACAATGGCAAAGGGGCTGTTCATGTCGCTGCTTTCCAGCCGCAGTTCGCTGCAGGCGTGGCTGATGATCCCCTCGAATTCGCGCAGCCGCAGGCGATCGGGCTGCTCCCGCCAACGCTGCCAGAACCGCTCTAGGAAGGCGCGATAGCGCTGCTCAACACCGGCACCCTCAAGGCTGGAGGCAGCGTTAGCGCCCTCGGTTTCCTCCATGTTGAAGGCGACGTCAACGATGCCATGGTCAACAAAGAAGTCGAACAGGCCATCGGCATGGGCTAGGGCGTCATCGGTGAGCACGCTGATCACCTGAAAGGGGATCTGGCGCCGCTGCAACCAGCCAATGCCGCGCATCACGGCAGCATGACTGCCGAGGCCCGTGCGAGTGCGGCGGTGGCGGTCGTGGAGGTCAGCCGTCCCATCCATGCTGACGCCGACATGGATGGTATTGCGCTCAAAACAATCACACCAGGCCCCATCAATCACGGTGGCGTTGGTTTGCAGCGACTGGCGGATCGTTTCAGGCGGCAGGCCATGGCGCGCCAACACCGTCTGGATGCAGGCCGTGGCCGCGTCATAGAAGGAGATCGGCATGGTGAGCGGTTCGCCCGCATGCCAGAGCAGGGTGAAACCGCCTTCCAGATAGGGGCTCTCCAGCACCCGCTCAATCGCCGCCTCGAGGATCTCTAGGGACAGGCGACTGCGGTCATCCCTGCTGGGCAGATAGCAGTAGTCGCAGTCGAGGTTGCAGAAGGGGGTGGGCTGTACCACCAGCAGGCGCACCGGGCCGTAGCCCTGCACGGGCCCCAAGCCCTGGGCCAGGGTCTCACTCGCAGGGGGGCCCTTCACCGGGTTCACCAGCGGTTGCCCAGGCCGCCATTGCGGAAGCCACCGTTATAGAAGCCGCCATTTTGGAAGCCGCCGTTATAGAAACCACCATTTTGAAAGCCGCCATTCTGGAAGCCGCCGTTATAGAAACCGCCATTTTGGAAGCCGCCATTGGACCAGCCCAGCCCGCGGCCATTAACGAAGATCACGGCCAGGGCGTCATCGGCAACCGAGAGGCTGGAGGCCTCGCCGGCCCGCTGGCGTTGCTGCACGGCGAGGGCGATGCGCTGCAAGCGCGACTCCACCGTGCCAAGCAAGGGCGCCTCGCCGCCAGCCGACTGGGCAGCCGCGCCAGCGGCGCCATCACCAAGCGAGGTCGCCTGGTCGACTAGGCCGGTGGCCATGGCACTGCCGAGATCCATCGGCAAGGCCGCCACGATCAACAGCAGGCCAAACAGTCGGGAGCGGGAAAAGAACGCCATCGAAGCGGAACCGAGAAGAGAACAGGATCGGAACAGGGACTCAAGGGGCCAAAGGCAGCAGGGCTGTCCTGGCGCGGTTGGCCTGCGGCCTTAGGGGGCCTTGCTGCTGGCAGGGGCTACGGGCAGGGGCCGGATCGCCTCAACGCCCAACAACACCGTTTCGAAGTAGGCGCGGATCTGCTGCTGGGAGAGCTTGATCGTGCTGGAGGGACCCACCCAGCGGTCGATCGCGGCCACGGCGGCAGGCTGGCCATCGACGTAGCCCTGCAGCAGGCGAGCAATCGCCAGGTTGGCCAAGTTGCGGAAGGCGGAGTCGTTCTCCGGCACTACGCAGGCCACGGCATAGCGCTCATAGGGCAGCTTCGGCGTTAAGGCCAGGCCCCGCGCCGCATCGCTACCGCCCCGTTGGGCCAGCAGCAGGCTGTCTCCGATCACGCCCTCCGCCTGGCCGGACCGCAGGGCCTGGAGTGCCGCCGCCAAGTTGGGAACAGCCACGACCACGGCGGCCGGCTGCATGCCCCGCAATTCGGTCTCAGCGAGGGACTCCTTGACCACGGCGATGCGGTGGTGGGCCAGGCCCGCTGGCGAGCCATCAAAGCGACCCACAGGCGCCAGCAGGCGCAGGCCGGAGAGGCCAATCGGCAGGGTGTAATCCACGGTCATGTCCCGCTCCCAGGAGAAGGGAACCCCACAAGCCAAGTCGGCCTTGCCCTCGGCCAGACGGGTGCCGAGGGCGCCTGGATCGCCGAGCGGCTCAAAGCGCAACGCCACGGGGCGGCCCACGGCCACGGCCAAGGCGTCGGCAATGCGGCGCGCCACCTCCACGCCATAGCCCTGGGGCTTGCCCTGGGCATCCAGGCTGAGCAGGGGCGGCGTGTCAGGGGCGCCCACCAAGACCAGCTCGCCGCTGCGGGCGACCCGCTCGACCACGCTTTCAGCGCGGGCCTGGGCCATCGGCGCCAGGGCTGCCACCAGGCTGAGACCCGCGGGCACCAGGCTGGTCAAGCCAAAGCGAAGCTGGCGGCGCAGCAATGAAAAAGCTGGCAAGGCAGGTCGCGGCAAGGGGGTTCGCGGCAAGGCGGTTTGCGGCAAGGGGGACAGAGCGAGGGTCGAAATGAAACTGGAAACCCCAGTTCCCGGGCCCAGGAATCCACTTTAGGAATCTGTAGCACTGTGATCGCACACGGCGCCTCGTGCCCATCGCGGCAGCACAGCGTGGGGGTTTCTTCATGGGCCACCAGGAGCAGGCCGAGCGGCAGCTCTGGCTTCAGGCCTCGAAGCGCATGCTGAGGTCAAGCCAGCTACTGCGGGTCACCGGGGCGCTGGTGGAGATCAGGTCGATGCCAGTGGCGGCGTAGACGGCCAGCTGCTCAGGCTGTATCCCGGAGGCCTCCAGCACCACCGACGAGCCACGGGCCGAGGCCAAGGCCCGCAGGCGCGGCACCAGCGCGACCAGATCCCCGGGACTGAATTCATCGAGCAACACGCCATCGGCTCCAGCCGCGATCGCCGCCTCGGCCTCGGCCGCCGTTTCCGCCTCCACGATCAACCGCGCCGGCCAGGGGGCCCCGGCCCGCACCGCGGCAACCGCCGCTTCGACACCCCCCGCCCAGGCCAGGTGGTTTTCCTTGAGCATGGCCGCGTCATCGAGGCCCAGGCGATGGTTGAGGCCGCCGCCGCAACGCACGGCGTATTTCTGCAACACCCGCAGCCCCGGCGTCGTCTTGCGGGTGTCGGCCAGACCCACGCCCGAGCCCGCCAACTGGGCCACGAGCGTGGCGGTGGCGGTGGCGACGCCGGACAGGCCCATGGCCAGGTTCAAGGCGGTGCGTTCGCCCGCCACCAGGGCCGTGGCCGCCCCGTCGAGCTCCAGAAGGCGCTGGCCCGGCTGCACCCGCTCGCCCTCGGCCACCAGCAACCGCACCTGCACCTGCCGATCAAGCAGCCGGAACAACGGCTCCACCAGCACGCCCCCGCAGAAGACACCGGCCTGCTTGGCGATCCAGTGGGCGCGGGCGGCCTGGCCCACCAGGGCCGGTGCCGTGAGGTCGCCGCGTCCCAGGTCCTCGGCCAGCCAGGCGGCGAGCTGGGCCTCCAGCTCTGGGGTGATCGACAGCAGGGGGGAGGGCACCAAAGCGGCAACCAGGGACCTGGGCAGTGTCGCTGTAGCTGGGGCGGCCTGAACCAGCCCAACAATCCAAACCCTATCGCATGGCGTTAGTATTGGGCCATGGTCCTTTCGTTCCGCTGTGCGGACACCCAAGCCCTCGCTAGCGGAGAGCGCGTCAAGCGGTTTGTCGCCATCGAGAGGGTGGCCCGCCGCAAGCTTTTACAGCTTGCTGTCGCCACCAGGCTTGAGGATCTGCGGGTCCCCCCGGGAAACCGCCTCGAAGCCCTGAAAGGGGATCGGGCCGGCCAGCACAGCATCCGCATCAATGACCAATGGCGCCTTTGCTTCCTGTGGAGCGATGCCGGCGCCGAGGCCGTGGAGATCGTTGATTACCACTAACTGACCCCTTACTGACCACTACTTCACCACTGAATTCGACGCACTGCGCGGAGGGCACCATGGTCCATTTACCACCGATTACCCCTGGCGAACTGCTCCGCGAAGAGTTCCTAGATCCGATGGGGATTACGCCTTACCGCCTAGCCCAGGAGATCGGGGTCTCCCAGACCCGGATCAGCGAGATCCTCAAAGGCAAGCGTTCGATTACGGCCAACACAGACTTGCGCCTCTGTCGTTTCTTTGGCTTGAGCGATGGCTATTGGCTGCGGGTCCAGGTGCTTCACGA
>CAMAPJ010000038.1 GCA_945860085.1 Synechococcus sp. UW140
CCGGGATCGACCTCAGATAGCTGATCAGATCGAGATCGGTTGCAGCAAAAGCGCTGTCAGACACAAGGAGGAGGCGATTCCGCCAACCTCAACCCATGCTGACAGGAGCGGCAAGAGTGCCTGTGACACACTTTGAATCAGCCCTGCCGTTGCTCCAGCGCTGGAGCGCCTTGCGTCAGGGTTCCCTAACTCTTTTATTGCTTTCTGTGGGATTTGTGATGTTATTCGCGAATCTGCCATTAATGATTGCGTTGTCTGTTGTAAGGCGCTAGAGATGGTTGGATCAGTCATCTTCTAGTAATGGTTCAATCACTTCCTGCTCACACCAGTCAGCATTTTAATGCTGACCCCATCGAGTCAATTACCATGGTTGGTAATCTGGGCGCCCGGCGTTGGCGTTGGAATCCATTTATCTCGGATCAGGATTTTACTGCTGTTTCTGACACTGTTTGGGAGCGGACCTTCTTCCTGGAGGGCCCGAAGGGACCCGAACATAGTGGTTGTTATTCTTGCCGCCTTGTGATTAATCATAATCCACATCGGCATCTTAAGACTTTATCCGTGGATGTACCAGCGCTTTCATGGACGTTGGCTGAGGATCAGGCAGGGCAAAATTACTCTAATATTAATTTTAAGGTTTTGCTTGATGCCGAAATTCTTTTCCGCTATGACACTAGTACGCAGCAACTGCAGATTGTCCCTATGGCGATAGTGTCAGATACTTCAAAAATTCTGCAACCTGTTGTGAAATTGTCAGGGTATCAACTTAATGGTTTCGTGTGGGACGATCTTTCTATGTTTGATAAGTTTCAATGTAAGAGGCCTGGCCGTTCTTTTGAGCAGGTTTCGCCGGGCTTATGGAGCTTAGATGTTCCGCTTAAGTCCACTGGCGGTATTGATTTTCGGGCTGATGGTGTTTATCAGTTTTTGATATCAGCCGATGGTGAAGAGGACTATGGCTTTTCTGGTTTGAACGACGGGACTGGCAGGCTCGTTCGAGGTACTGGCTTTGGTAGTAGCCATGGCTCTTCCATGCATTCTGGTTGTACGATTAAGGTTAAGGAAGATGGCATTTATCGCTTTAAGTTAGATAGTAATCCTGAGTTTCCACGTATCGAGGTTACGGGGCTTACCGCTAGCGATCCTGAATTGCTGAACATTCGTTCTTCAATCCAATTGCTCGGCACTGTTCATGCAGATAATCAATTTGATCCAACTGTATCAGGGCGAAGCCTTGTGTCGTCTGATTCTGATGACAACTTGATTCTTGATCTGGATGTCAAGGCTGGGCATCACTGCATTAACTTTGGCATTGGTGCCGAGCTTTTTCTAGATACGATGGGATTTGGTTGTTGGCTTGATGTTGATGCTAGTAAGCCAACGCAGTCCCTTCGTGGCGTTGCTTGGCATGGCAAACCTCAAGAGTGGAATATTCTTTTCGAACTGGATGTTGATAGTCGCCTGCGCTTTCATTACAGCCTTAAGGATGATGTGTTCGGAATTGATGTTCTTTCCGGTGGCACACTTACGCCTACGACCCAGCTACGGGAACTTTCGTTAGTCGGCAATTTCCCTGCCCCTCTCAAGGCATGGGACCCAGAATCACCAGCTAACTTGATGGAAGTGATCGGTGGCGGTCGCTTTCAGCGTTGTGTATTACTAACGGCTGGTGAAACCTATACGTATAAATTTGTAGGTAATCGGACGCCCTGGCAAATGGTTTTTGCTGATTATGAGCTTGATTGCCATGGAACCGATTTTACTGGTTCTCACCCTAGCCCTGGCGATGCCAGCGTCAGTTCCCTGAAGCGATACGGTCAACTTACATCTCACGGCAATCCACCGGCTCTCAGTTTTACGCCTATTCACACAGGGCCTTACCGCTTTTATGCTGATGTGATCACTGGCGCTTATAGTGTTAAGCCGCTCTGAGTTTGTGAATGCGTAGTTTGTCAGCGCGAATCGGTTTGGAGCTGCTGGGAAGCTTTTCCCTTGCTTATGCGGTTGTAACTTCATTCGCGTTGCATGCTGCGCCTGATTTGGGCACTTTCCTGTCAATCGGGTTGGCCCTAGCTTTCCTGATTCATTTGTTTGGCAGGAGCAGTGGTGCCCATTTTAATCCCTCTGTAAGCCTGATGTTTTTTGGCCAAAAAACCTTGGCTGACCCAACGGGTTTCTGGGCCAATTTATTGGCATTCTTTGGTTATGCATTGGCTCAGACTGTTGGTATCTGGCTGGGTTTTCATACCCGTCCTTTTTTGCCGCCAACAGGTCCTTTTGGGCTAAGAGCAACTCTTGTTGAAGTCTCAATGAGTTTGGCTTTGTTTTGGTTGATCCATGCCTGGAGCGAGGAGGGACGCATTTGTCCTGAGGCTAGGCCGTTATCCGGATTCGTCGTTGGTGCCGCCCTGACTTGCTTGTTGTTTTTGGGTTGCGCTGATTCTGTCGGTATTTTTAATCCTGCCTTCACTTTTGCTTTCATCGGTTTAGGTGCTCATGGCCTTGGGCAGATCATGGTGCTTCAACTGCTTGCTGGAGTGGTGATGATCTTTGCGCCTAAACCAATGACTGCTAAAACAAAGTCTTAATTTTGTTGGTCTGTGGTTTGCAAGCAATTGTTTAGATAGGTGGTTTGCCTTAAGCTGCTTTCTAGGTGATCCATCAATCTGCTTGCATCTTTAATATTCAACTGGCCGCTGCTGATCGCGGCCTCGCTTGCCATGCGTAGTCGCTCAAGTAATTCGCTAGGGTTGTGCTCCATTGCTTCGAGAACTTGTGCATTCGTGTCTCCCTTGACAACGTGATCGAGCTGATAGCCGCCTTTGCTGTTAAGTCGAATGTTGACTGCATTGGTGCTGCCAAATAAGTTGTGTAGATTTCCCATTACTTCTTGATAGGCTCCGGCTAGGAACATGCCAATCCAATAGGGTTGTTTGTGGTTGAATGTATGTAGCTCCAGCAATGTCTTTGCTTGGCCACTGTTGATGAAGCGTTCCAGTTTCCCGTCGGAATCGCAGGTGAGATCGGCGAAGCTGCCTAGTTCTTCCGGCTTTTCATTCAGTCGGTGGATTGGCATCACTGGAAACAGCTGATCAATGGCCCAGGTGTCTGGCGCGGAGCGAAAAATGGAAAGGTTGGCGTAATATGTTTTGGCTAGGGCTGCGCGTAAGGCCCGGAGCTCCTCTGGGATCACCGTTTCCGGCAGCAAGTTGGCAATTCGATCGGCACAAGCCCAGGTCAGTTGTTCCGCGGTAGCCCGTTCCGTAAGGCTCAGGTAACCAAGGCGGAATGCAGCGAGTGCATCCTGCTTGAACTTGACGGCGTCGTTCCAGGCTTCTTGTAGTTTTTCGAGCTTGCGCTGTGTTGTCAAGGAGCTTTCAAGTTTTTGGTCGACTTGGCTTTCCAGGACAGACAAGCTGTTCAGTGTTTCCCTTAGGTTTCGCACTGTGAGCGATTCTGAATCGGCTTGGATGGGAACCCCTCTAGGTACCGTTCCCGTTCCCAGCACATCAAAAACCAGAACGCTGAAGTGGCTGGCTATGGCCCGTCCACTTTCGCTGACGAGGGTTGGCACGGTTATTCCCCAGGGTTCACAGCATTCCTTTGCAGTGGCGACTACATCATTGGCGTAATTTTGCAGTGAATAATTCTTTGAGGCTGAGGTCGCTGTCCGGCTGCCGTCGTAGTCAACCCCCAGTCCACCTCCCACATCGAGATAGCCCATGGGTGCGCCTAACTGGCTGAGTGACGCATAGATTTGTCCAGCTTCTTGAAGAGCGTCTTTGAGTACGGCGATATCATTAATTTGGCTGCCGATATGGAAGTGTAGAAGTCTTAGCTCCGAGAGTAGATTGGCGTTGCGGAGGGCCTCAACTGTGGCTAGTACATCCGGAATCGCCAGTCCAAATTTAGCCTTATCTCCAACCGAGCTTCCCCAGCGACCGGTGCTTCGTGCAGATAGTTTGGCGCGAATGCCGATCAGGGGTGCAGCTCCCAGGTCATGGCTGGCTGTGATGATGCGGTCTACCTCATCGGGCTGTTCGATCACTACAACCGGTTGCCTGCCTAGCCGTCTCGCCAGTATGGCTGTTTCGATATAGCGTTGGTCTTTGTAGCCATTGCAGATCAGCAAGGCTTCCGGATCGTCGAGCAGGGACAGGGCAATTAACAATTCAGCCTTACTGCCGGCTTCTAGCCCGAAGTGCCAGCGGCGTCCACTTTCCATCAACTGCTCCACCACATGGCGCTGCTGATTGCATTTAACAGGGAAGACTCCCTGGTACCTGCCTGGGTAGTTATAGGTGCCAATCGCCTGTTCAAAGGCTTGGTGCAGTCGTTCGAGCCGGTCTTCGAGGATATTGTCGAAGCGGATTAGTAAGGGCAGGGATAAATTGCGTCCCTGTAGTCCTTTGACCAGTTCAACCATATCTAGGGCCGCGCCCCGCTCGCCCTGGGGTTTGACTTGTACGTTCCCCTGACTGTTCACTGAGAAATAGGGGTCTCCCCAGCGGTTGACCCCATACAGAGCCGCACTGTCTGCCACAGACCAGCCAGCTAGCTCAGCGGCGTCGCTGGTTGATGTCTGAGCAGCAGCTGGGGTTGACATGGCTGGGCACCTCGATCGCTTGGAATCTACGGAGCTGGCCTGGCCTGCACCCCTTTTGTGCCGTTTTCCAGGCTGCTTTGCCTGCTTCCTAGCCCCATGCGCTTGTCCGATGCTTGCCAAGGGGCAGGGCCGCCACAGACGATGGGCCCACCTTCATGTCCTTGCCATGGCCGTCGAACGCAGCTTTATCGCCATTAAGCCCGATGGGGTCCAGCGCGGACTGATTGGGGAGATCCTCGGTCGCTTCGAGCGCAAAGGCTTCAAGTTGGTTGGCCTCAAGCAGCTCACCCCCAGCAGGGACCTGGCTGAGAGCCACTACGGCGTCCACAAGGAGCGCCCCTTCTTTGCCGGATTGGTTGATTTCATCACCAGTGGCCCGGTGGTGGCCATGGTTTGGGAGGGCGATGGCGTGATAGCCAGTGCCCGCAAGCTGATTGGCGCCACCAAGCCCCTAGAGGCTGAGCCCGGCACGATCCGTGGCGATCTGGCGGTCAATATTGGCCGCAATGTGATTCATGGCTCTGATGCTCCCGAAACGGCCGCCTTTGAGATCGGCCTTTGGTTTGATGCTTCCGAGCTCAGTGACTGGGTTCCTTCTGACCAGGACTGGCGCGTTGAGGCTTGAGGCTCTCTTGGGGATCGGCAGAGCCTGAACCAGGACCACGGTTCAGGCTCTGCCCTGGAAGCGACTCCAATGGAATTGCTCCAGGAGCGTGCCTTCTGCGTTGTTCGTCTCCTTGCCCCCCCCGGTTTCGGGACTGATCTGTAGGCAGAGCAGTTCGGCCGTGATCGCCGCCAGCAGCACGCCGTTGCGGTGGTGACCTGTGGCAAGCCAGAGACCCGGGACCGGACTTGTGCCTAGCAGTGGTCCTTCGTCCGGCGTGCAGGGCCGGAAGCCCCACCAGCGTTCCATTGGTGGCCAGCTGTTGGCTGCGGGCAGCAGGGAGGCAATGCCTTCCTGCAGGGTCCGTTGGCCCGCTGGAGTTAGCCCCTCGTCAAAGCCTGCCTCTGGTTCACTGGTGGCCCCCACCACCAGCAAGCCGTCTTCCCTAGGGACGAGATAGGTGCCGGGTCCGAAGACCACCCGTTCAAGGGCACCCTTGGGCGCCTGAAGCGACAGCATTTGGCCCTTAACGGGGAAGACCGGCAGCTCGGGTAGAAGCTGGGCGCTCCAGGCCCCACCAGCCAGCACAGCGCTCTGGCAGGCCATGGTTAGGGTTTCGCCCTCCGCGCTGACCAGGCGCACAGCCTTGAGATGTCCTGAAGCGTCTTGGAGTAGCTCCTGAACCTCGCTGCCTTCCTGGAACTGGACCCCAAGCTGAACACAGGCCCGCTCTAGGGCTCGCATCAGTTGGCGGCGATTGTCGATCTGACCGTCCTGGCTGAACAGCAACCCTGCTCGCCAGGCGTCGCCGATGCCCGGTACCTCCCGCTCCAGCTCCAGTCGATCCAGGCTCAGGCCCCAGGGGGCCGTCGGGAACTGGTCCCGTTGCTCGGGCGTTTCGAACGGCACGACGATGCCACAGGGCCTTAGCCCGCAGCTGAGGCCGCTGTCGGCCTCGATCTGGGCCACCCAATGGGGAATCCGCTTGAGGCTGGCTTGTCCCAGCTGCAACAGCGGGCCTGAGAGCCCTTCGGCATGGGGGGCGAGCATGCCGGCGGCCACAAAGCCGGCGGCCTCACTGCGGCGTCGGCTTAGGAGCAGCACGGAGTGACCGCGGCGCGCCAGCTGGTGGGCGACGGCAAGACCCATCAGGCCGCCACCGAGGATCAGGATCGGGTCAGGGGAGGCGGCCATGGGCTCAACCTATCCAAGCCCGACCGTTTTGCTTACCCGAGGCCGGCGCAAGGGCGGTTGGCGGGACCCATAGGATCGCTCTAGGCATCGGTACAGGGAGATCACGGTTATGGCCTCGGCCAGTGCAGCGGTTCCAATCGCTTCCAGCAGCAGCGACCTGCTCGCTTGGGAAGCCGTGATCGGTCTTGAGACCCACGTGCAGCTGGGGACAGACAGCAAGATTTTCACCAATGCCTCTACGGCCTTCGGTGATGAACCCAACACCCACATCGACCCGGTGGTGTGTGGCCTGCCAGGCACCTTGCCGGTTTTGAATCAGAAGGTGTTGGAGTATGCGGTGAAGGCAGCCCTAGCCCTCAACTTGCAAATTGCCGAACACAGCAAGTTTGATCGCAAGCAATATTTTTATCCCGACCTGCCCAAGAACTACCAGATCTCCCAATTTGACGAACCGATCGCCGAGAACGGCTGGATCGAGGTGGAGGTGGCTGAGAAAGGCAAGGACACCTATCTCAAAACCATCGGCATTGAACGGCTGCACATGGAAGAAGACGCCGGCAAGCTGGTGCATGCCGGCAGTGATCGCCTAGCCGGTAGTACCCATTCCCTAGTGGATTACAACCGCGCCGGGGTGGCCTTAGCCGAGATTGTCAGTAAGCCTGACCTGCGCACGGGCCGGGAGGCGGCGGAATATGCCTCCGAGATTCGCCGGATCATGCGGTATCTAGGTGTTAGTGACGGCAACATGCAGGAGGGATCTTTGCGCTGTGACGTCAACATTTCGGTGCGGCGCGGCCCCGATGCCCCCTTTGGTACAAAGGTGGAAATCAAGAACATGAATTCCTTCTCGGCGATTCAGAAGGCCTGCGATTACGAAATCCAACGCCAGATCAAGGCCTACGAGGCCGGCGAACGGGTGGTGCAGGAAACCCGCCTCTGGGATGAGAGCAAGCAGCTCACCAAGAGTATGCGCAGCAAGGAAGGCGCCAGCGATTATCGCTACTTCCCCGATCCGGATCTAGGGCCGATTGAGGTGGGCGCCGAGCAGCGCGAGGGCTGGCGCTCCGAGTTGCCGGAGCTGCCCGCCGCCAAGCGCCATCGTTATGCCGATCAAATGGGCCTGTCGGTTTATGACGCCCGAGTGCTGACCGATGAGCGGGCCATGGCCGAATACTTTGAGGCGGCTGTGGCCGCCGGGGCCGATGCCAAGGCCGTGTCCAACTGGGTTACGGGCGACATTGCCGCTTTTGTGAATGCTAATCGCCTCTCGATTGCCGAGTTGCCGCTTAAGCCCGAGCAGCTCGCTGAGATGGTGCAACTGATTGATTCGGGCGTGATCAGCGGCAAAATCGCCAAAGAACTGTTGCCCGAGTTGTTGGCCCAGGGCGGTTCGCCCAAGGCAATTGTCGAAGCCAAGGGCTTGGGCATGATCAGCGATCCGGCGGCGATCGCGGCGATCGTGGAGCAGTTGCTGGCGGCCCATCCGGCCGAGGTGGAAGCGTTCCGGGGCGGCAAGACCAAATTGCAGGGGTTTTTCGTCGGCCAGCTGATGAAGCAAACCGGTGGTAAGGCCGATCCCAAGCTGGCCAATCAGATCCTGATCGAGAAGCTCAAGGGGTGATTTTGGTTGCGCTCCCGGTGTGATGGTCAGGGCTTTATGGCTGCCACGTGCTCCCCTTGTTCAAGCAGCTCCTTCACCCTGGCAAGCCACTGGCCGGCGTCGCCCCGGTTGCTGATCAGACCATCGGCCAGGGGGCGTTTGCGCGCCAGGGGCCACTGGGCGGCGATCCGGGCCCGCGCCTCGGCTTGGCTGCAGTGGTCGCGGGCGATCAGGCGTTGCAGCTGCTGCTCTTCGTCGCAGTCCACCAGCCAGATCTCGCTGCAGAGGCCCGTGAGCCCCGCCTCAAACAACAGAGGCACCATCAGCACAATTACCGATGTCCTGGCTAGGGCGGCCAGCTCCTGGTCGAAGCGGGCACGCACCTCGGGATGAACCAGCTGCTCCAGCCAGCGGCGCTCGACGGGGTCGTTGAACACGAGGCGCCCCAGGGCGGCCCGATCCAGCTCTTCCGGCGGTTCGCTGCTGCCTGCGGTGGCTCCAGGGCGCTTCCGCACCACCGCGCCGTAGCGCTCCAGCACGGCCCGCGTGCCTGGGGTGCCGGGGGCAAGGGCCTCCCGGGCGTAGCGATCGGCATCGAGCAAGGGCAGGCCCGCTGCGCTGGCCAGCCACTGGCCGACGCTGCTTTTCCCCGTGGCGATGCCGCCGGTGAGGCCGATGCGCCGTTGCGGACCCTGCCAGCGGGTTGTCTTAGCCATGGGCCGTGGCCGGCAGGGCCGGGTCTGTCCGATGCTCAGGGTCGCAGCAAAGGCGCCCCTTGACCCATTCCTGGCACCCCATCCCCGGCGGCGTGACAGCTCCCAGGGGTTTCCTGGCTGCCGGGATCACGGCCGGCCTGAAGGCGTCGGGTAAACCCGATCTCTCCTTGATGCTGGCGCCGCCAGGGGCGGTTTGCGCTGGCACCTTCACCACCAATGTCGTGCGGGCGGCCTGCATCGATCTCTGCGCCGAACGGCTGGCCGCTACTGGCGGCCATGCCCGGGCCGTGCTCACCAATTCCGGCCAGGCCAACGCCTGCACGGGCGAGCGGGGCCTGATCGACAGCCTCGGGGCCAGCGGTGCTGCGGCCGAGCGGTTGGGCCTGGCTGCAGAGGAGGTGCTGATCTGCTCCACCGGCGTGATTGGTGTGCCGATCCCGATGGAGATCCTGCTGGCGGGACTGGACCCCCTCGTGGCCGCCCTCAGCCCCGAAGGGGGGGATGCCGCCGCCCGGGCGATCCTCACCACCGATCTGATCGACAAACAACTGGCTCTTGAGGCCGACCTGGGCGGTCGGCGGGTGCGCATCGGCGGCATGGCCAAGGGATCGGGAATGATCCACCCCAACATGGCGACGATGTTGGCCATGCTCAGCTGCGACGCGGGTCTGCCAGCAGAGGTTTGGCAGGCGATGGTGAAGCGGGCGGTGGATCGCTCCTTCAATGCGATCACAGTGGACGGGGACACCAGCACCAACGATTGCTTCCTGGCCTTTGCAGCCGGCGAGCCCTTAAACCCCGAGCACTTTGGGGCCTTAGAGGTAGGTCTCACGGAGGTGGCGATCTGGCTGGGCCGGGCGATTGCCCGCGATGGCGAAGGCGCCACCTGCCTGCTGGAAGTGCAGGTGTCGGGCACGGCCAGCGACGCCGAGGCGATTACGGTCGCCCGCACCGTCTGTGGCTCGTCCCTGGTGAAATGCGCCGTCCATGGCCGCGATCCCAACTGGGGCCGGATCCTGGCGGCGGCAGGCCGGGCCGGGGTGGCCTTCGATCCCGGCGCCGTGGCCCTTTGGCTGGGGGACCACCAATTAATGGCCGCCGGCCAACCCGTGGCCTTCGATCGCCCTGCCGCCTCTACCTACATCCGGGACCGGGCCGCCGCCGCCTATCTGCAAGATGACACCGTTTTGATTCGCCTCCACATCGGCGCGGGTCCCGGCCATGGCCGCGCCTGGGGCTGTGATCTCTCGGATCAATATATTCGTATCAACGCCGATTATACGACGTAGCATGAAATCCCCTCTGCCGCAATGGATTTGAGGGGTGCTAGTTCGACGCTTACGCAACGCTTACGGAGGAGACAGGCGTAAATCCCAGTGCTCAACTGGAACTCGTTACGTTTAACTTCAGGTCTTTTGCTCAGCTCCCTTGTAGGGCAGAAGATTTTTCCGTAAGTAATGCCCTTTTGACACTTTCAGGGCGCTGGTTTTGCGCTTTCCGCATAGACCCCCTACTCGTCATAAGGGAGGCAGAATACTGCTTAAGTAGCGACACTGGGGGCAAGGCAATAGACGCCAGTGAATGACTCAACGACCTTCATCACCCCAGAAGCAGACGACGAAGACACGGGTGAAGACCTGGGCGATCTGGATGACCTGCTTGAAGTGACCCACTGTTGCGACTCCCACTGACCACACGCCTTGGCGAGATCGCCCATTCCTCAGGGGCACTAGGCGAAGCCCCGCGGCGGCCCGGTTTGTTGCATTTCTTGCAATTCAGCTGATATAGACGAAATACCCCTCTCGTTCTAGGTTTGACGCGAATTGCTAGTTGGGTCGGTGAGCGCAATAACGGAAACGTGTGCAGGCCCTCAAATATCCGATAACGCATCTCCATCTACTAAAAGTAA
Source organism: Synechococcus sp. UW140 (assembly GCA_945860085.1). Taxonomy (GTDB): domain Bacteria; phylum Cyanobacteriota; class Cyanobacteriia; order PCC-6307; family Cyanobiaceae; genus BAIKAL-G1. Next base: position 10,630 of record CAMAPJ010000038.1, read on the forward strand.
ATACAGGCCTGAGATCGATGGTGTTAGGGCATTTGCGGTTATTGCGGTTATCATTAATCACTTCAACAAAGATCTGCTGCCAAGCGGGTATTTGGGTGTTGATATTTTCTTTGTGATCTCAGGATATGTCATTACATCGTCTCTGGCAAATCGAGAAAGCAAAAATTTCTGGGATTTCATAACTGGATTTTATGAGCGTCGAATTAAGCGACTGGTTCCAGCCCTGGTCGTCTTCGTTCTCGTCACTAGCATATTGATCTGTTTGTTTAATCCAGACCCAAGAACGGCGCTCAACACTGGTATCACATCACTTTTCGGATTATCTAATCTCTATCTCTTTAAGCAATCGACTGATTACTTTGCTCAATCCACCGAACTAAATCCCTTCACCCATGCATGGTCACTCGGTGTTGAAGAGCAGTTTTATCTGCTTTTCCCATTCCTGATTTGGTTTTCAGGGTTCGGAAGGCAGGCGAAGAATGGTGCTAGAAACCTTTTCTTGTGGGTTGGGGCACTGACAGTTGCTTCGTTAACAGGATTCATTTATCTCTATCAATCTAACCAACCCGCCGCTTATTTCTTGATGCCTCCCCGATTCTGGGAGATGGCAGCAGGGTGCTTGGTTTTTATCGGTTTTCAGAAGCGAGCAAAGCTTGAGCAAGCGCTTGAGCAGGTGCCACCACTACTGGTTGTCGCAGCAATGGTTGGCGTTATGTTACTGCCGATTTCATCGGCAGTGCCAACGACGATTTCAATAGTTGTTCTTTCGGCGATTTTGATTGCCTGCCTTAAGAGTGGAACGGCAGCATTTATCGCCTTCACCAACAAAAGATTGGTTTATATAGGCCTAATTTCTTACTCCCTTTATCTCTGGCACTGGGGAATTTTGTCGATCAGTCGCTGGTCAATAGGCATCCATTGGTGGTCAGTGCCTTTTCAGGTGATATTAATGCTTGCATTCGCAGCCTGCTCGTATCGATTTATCGAGACTCCAGCGAGGCGCGCTACTTTTCTGCATTTAAGCGAGTTCCTCGACAGGTCGATTGCAATATTTTCTGGCATTATTACCCTTGCATTGTCAGCGTCATTTTTGGCGGCGCTGCCAGGTTTCAACAGAAACAACGGTGGGTTGTATCTTTTTACGGTAAAAGACTATGAAAATCAGTTTGGGAAACCCAAGATCTCGAGAACTGCAATCAACCAAGACTCTTGCATGGGAAGATATTCAAATCCTGCTGCACTCGCCCAACCCGATCGTGCCGTTATACAAGAAATAATCAAGAAATGCTCGCTCCCGCCACAAGGAAGTCAGACTAAGAATTTATTTTTCATAGGAGACAGTCAGTCTGATCATTTCAAAAGTCTGGCAGAAGTGGTAAATAAGCAAATGGGATTGGGGGTTCAAACCGCCGCTGTTACCTCCACTGTATATCCAGTCGTCTTTTATGATGCAAGCAACGGCGAGAGTATTTCTGTTCAAGTAAAGCGAGCGGCAATCCAGGAAGAAATAGTGAGGCAAACTCGTAGTCGCGCTAAAAGTGGAGATGTGATTGTTCTATCTGGCAGATATTCGGCATACTTCGGTTCTCCCAGTCTTCCATTGCATCAAAGGCAACTTCGCCTTTCCAGAAGATTGCCAAAAGCGCTCAACATGGAAGTCACTACCGGCGAATTTTTGCGGGATTGGTCTTTGCGGTTGAGTGAATTTTTGGATCATATCGACCAGAAAGGTGTAAATGCCATTATCATTTTACCCCCTCCAGAGTTCCCCTACTCAGGCGCAAGATGCGTTAATCCATTGAACCGATTAAATGGATCTGGTCAAGAATGCAAGGCCAGTCGCGGATGGTTGCTGCAAAACAGAAGTAGTTTTGTCGAGAAGATTTACCACATACAGTCTAGGCACAGAAATCTTTTCGTATGGGATCCTTTTAGTTCGCTATGTCCCGAGTCTTCATCCTGCTTGACTGTCGATAAAAGCGGGAAATCGCTTTTCAGTGATGCCACGCACCTCTCTAACTTTGGGGCAAGGTCACTCTATCCAGATTTTAGATATTTTATTGAGAAAAATAAGATAATTGGCGCTTCCTGACCCTCTTCAATTCCTTTAAGTAGATCCTCAATTCTGCACTGTCACGATCTTGGATGCCGGATCTAGCCAGAGTGCTGATCTCAGCATTGATGGTCGTTTGCCTTGGTGTTTCCTTGCCTTCCTGGTGTGCTGCTTCATGGCGCCAGGTCTCCTAGTTGGCGAAGAAGTTCCTCGGCGTCTTGTGGATTGGGCGCAGGTTCTGCCCTGCGTATTTCAGAAACCAGCGGGCGTGGTGCTCCATCAGCAGGTAGCGCTTGGTGCTGATGCCGTTGTGGGGGATGCTGCTGATCCGTTTTTTTGCTTCGCCAAGAACCGATCTGCCATCTGCTCGATGGTCAGGGTTCGGATCTACTCGCCCCGCTCGCTCTTGGTCTTGAACTCGATGCATGTCGCCAGACCCTTGCGTTCCGCCTCCAGCAGGTCGTTGGGGGCGATACGACCCAGCGAGTGGTGATGCCTCGATTGCTGTTCTTGGTCATAAAAATAGAGATACCAGCGACCCCCTCGATCCCTGTCTTGGAAGACGTAGCAGTGGGGGGCGTAGGCAATGGGACGCTTAATGAGCACCTTGGTCAATGGGGCGTCTCCTGCCCCTTGCAAGGCACCAAAACCCGCCTTTTGCTTTCGGAACGCTGACAAGCGGTCACGGTGGGGCAAGGGATTTCGGCAACGCTTACGCCATATTTACGGTAACCAATGAACCTCAAAACTCAAGTGTGGCAAGGAGTTGCGGGTTGCGTCGGCACTAACGCCGATTACACGACTTAATTGATCATGCTAGGGCCCTTGTGGTGGGTCGTCCAGGTGTGTTTAGTGCTGTTACTTGCTCCCACGGGTAGTTTATTGATCCAGCCTGCTTTGGGCCGGCTGGCCTATAGGGCTGAGGGATGATCAAGGGACTGCGTGCCTGTTTGATTGGGGCTGTTTGGCTGCTTGCAGGGGCCGGGCGGCCAAGGGCTGGGCAACGAAAGACCCCATACCCCTGGCAGGATGCCTGGACCGATCGGTATAGAAGGGATGGCCAAGGTCGCTTCAGCGCCGCTGCGTCGGCCTCGCCCCTGGGTGGGGCCGCTGGTGGTGGGCGTCTGCTTTGGCCTGGGCTATGGGGTGAGCCAGCGCCTGTTCAATCTGCAGGTCGGTGAGCTCGTTCACTTCGGTCGCAACTTTGATGTGCAGCCGTTTCCAGGTTCCAGCCTGGAACGCTTGAGGTTGCGTTTCGGCTCCGACAGCGAGCCGCTCCGGGCCGATCTTGAAGCCCTGGAACAGGAGCGCCTGGGGGCGGAGGAGGCCGCCAAGGCTGCGGCTGAGTCCAGGGCCGCTTCGGCGGCCAGCCCGGATCTCGCCCCCCTTGAGCCGGCTCCCGGCCCGGGCGCCGACCTGGAGAACCCCAGCGCCCCGGAGCTGCCTTCACCGCCGACCAGCCCAACGGCGCCCTCCCTAACAGCGTCCCCGGCCGAGAGCCCCGGGAGCCGGCCCTGATCTGCCACAGTTTCAACAGCGTTTTTCCTTGCCCGGCCGGCTCGCCATGCGTGCGCCCCAGTCCCTGATACAGGCCGCTCTCAATCGCTTGGTGGTGCGTGTCGGTAGCGGCCTAGCCGATGCGGCCGCGGAGCTTGCCCTGCTGGCCCAGGACGCCCCTGAGCGGCTGCGCCGCGAATGGCAGTTGTTCGTCGAGGAGGTGGAGCTGGAGGCTGAGCGCCTCGACCATGGAGACGGCTCCTCCCAGGCCCCAGGAGACGGGGCCTGGCCTGCCGATGGCCCTGAGGTCTCCCCTGGCGCCGCTTATGAGACGTCCTCCGGGGCCTCCGCGAGGGGTGGTAGCCCGCCCGCCACCGATCCCCAGGTGCAGATCGACCAGCTGCGGGCCCAGGTGGCCTCTTTTGCGCGCCAACTTGAGGACCGGCCCTGATGGCGCGCCTGCTGGGGGGCCTGCGCAGCGTCCGGCGCTCCCTGCGCATCTGGCTGTCGGTGGTGCGCCTGCTGGCGGGTCTTTGGGCCGATGGCGCCGATTGGACCTACCGCGGCGGGGTGACCCCGGAGCGCCGGGCCGCCCGGCAGCAACGGCGAGCCCACTGGCTCACCGCCGAGCTATTGGGCCTGGGCTCGGCCTTTATCAAGCTGGGTCAATTGCTTTCGGCCCGGCCCGATGTGCTGCCGGCCGGCTATGTCGAGGAGCTGGCCCGGCTGCAGGATCAGGTGCCGGCCTTTCCCTTTGCGGTGGCCCAGCAATTGCTGGAGCAGGAACTGGGTGAACGCTGCGTCGAGGTGGTGGATCTCGAGGAGAGCCCCCTAGGCGCTGCCAGCCTGGCCCAGGTGCATCGGGCCAGCCTGCGCAGCGGTCGCCAGGTGGTGTTCAAGATCCAGCGGCCTGGGCTCGAGCGCCTGTTCCGGCTCGATCTCGAGGTGATGCAGCAGATCGCCGCCGTGTTGCAGCGCCATCCCCGCTGGGGCCAGGGCCGCGACTGGGTGTCGATCGCCCAGGAATGCCGGCGGGTGTTGCTGCGGGAGCTGGATTTCCGCCTGGAGGCCGAACATGCGGCCCGCTTTCGCCAGCAATTCCTTGAAGACCGCGGCATCCGTATCCCGGGGGTGGTCTGGGAGCTCACCACCCGGCGGGTGCTCTGTCTCGATTACGTGCCCGGCATCAAGATCACCGACCGCCAGGCCCTAATTGAGGCCGGTATTGATCCGGCTGCGGTGGCCGAAAAGGGGGCCGCGAGTTACCTGCAACAACTGGTGCGCTTCGGCTTCTTCCACGCCGATCCCCACCCCGGCAACCTGGCCGTGGCTCGCGATGGGGCCTTGATTTACTACGACTTCGGCATGATGGGCCAGATCTCCCAGCGCCTGCGCAGCCGCCTGGGACGCATGGTCACCGCCGCCGCCGCCCGCGATGCCGGTGGCCTGGTGACGGAGTTGCAGGCGGCCGGTGTAATCGCCGCCGGCATTGATCTGGGGCCGGTGCGGCGCCTGGTGCGGGTGATGCTCACCGATGCCTTGACGCCGCCGTTCAGTTCCAATGTGCTGTCTAAATTGTCTGGCGATCTCTATGACCTGGTCTATGGGCAGCCCTTTCGCCTGCCCTCGGAACTGATCTTCGTGATGCGGGCCCTCTCCACCTTCGAGGGGGTGGGCCGCAGCCTCGATCCCGGCTTTAGCCTGGTCGCCATCGCCCGCCCCTACCTGCTTCCCCTGATGACCGCAAGCGGCAGTGGCCCCAACGATCTGATCAACCAGCTCGGCCGCCAGGCGGCCGAGGTCGGCAGCCGCGCCCTCGGCATTCCGCGCCGCCTGGAAGAGAGCCTGGCTCGCATCGAGCAGGGCGATCTGCAGGTGCAGATCCGCGCCGGCGAAACCGACCGGCTGCTGCGCCGCCTCGCCGTGGCCCAGCAGGTTGGAGCGCAATCCTTCCTGCTCGGCGCCCTCGCTGTGGCGGCAGCCCTGCTCGGCGCCAGCACTCGGCCAGCGTTGGCGGCGATCCCGCTGGTGGCGGGCCTACCTGTGGGTTTGGGTTGGTTGAAGTTGCAGGGCCGGCTCAAGCGTGATCTGCGCCTGGAGAAGCTACCCGGAGCGAGCGTCCCTGCCCCGATGGATTCCACAGAGATCTGACTTGCACAGAAACCTCACAGGGCTACCCGATCAGGCGTCCTGTGAAGGTTGAGCCACCCTGCCTGAGCCAATCGCCAGGCACTTCTACCACCAGGCTCTGAGGAACTAGACCCCACGGAAATTCCGGGGGGCGCCCCATGGGCCCTCAGCCCTTGCCGCGGGGGCCCCGGTCTTCGGCGCCGGCGTAGACGGCCTGGCTGCCGAGTTCGTCTTCGATGCGGAGCAGCTGGTTGTACTTGGCGACCCGGTCGCTGCGGCTGAGCGATCCGGTCTTGATTTGGCCGGCCCGGGTGGCCACCGCCAGGTCGGCGATGGTGGTGTCTTCGGTTTCGCCGCTGCGGTGGCTGATCACGCTGGTGTAGCCGGCCCGGCCGGCCAGGTCGATCGCCTGCAGGGTTTCGGTGAGGGAGCCGATCTGGTTGACCTTGATCAGGATCGAATTGGCGATGCCCTGGTCGATGCCCCGCTGCAAGCGGGTGGTGTTTGTGACGAACAGGTCGTCGCCAACTAGTTGCACGGTTTTGCCGAGGCGCTCGGTGAGCAGGCTCCAGCCTTCCCAGTCGTCTTCGGCCAGGCCGTCCTCGATTGAGACGATCGGATAGCGGCTGACCAGCTGGGCCAACTGGTCCACCATCTCGGCGCTGGTGTAGCTGCCAGCGCCAAAGGCATAGCGCCCATCCTTGTAAAACTCCGTGCTGGCCACATCCAGGGCCAGGGAGATTTGGTCGCCTGGGCGGTAGCCCGCCTTCTCGATCGCCTGGATCAGCAGGTCGCCGGCGGCGTCGTTGCCGGCCAGATCCGGCGCAAATCCGCCCTCATCGCCCACGGCGGTGGAGAGCCCCTGCGCCGAAAGCAGGCCTTTGAGGGTGTGGAACACCTCAGCGCCCATGCGCAGGGCCTCACGGAAGCTGCTGGCGCCGTGCGGCACAAGCATGAATTCCTGGAAATCCAAGTTGTTGGAGGCGTGGGCGCCGCCGTTGATCACGTTCATCAGCGGCACCGGCAGCAGGGTGGCCATCGGTCCGCCCAGATAGCGGTAAAGAGGCAGGCCGACACCATTGGCGGCGGCCCGGGCCACGGCCATGCTCACGGCCAGCACGGCGTTGGCGCCTAGGGCTGATTTGTTGTCGCTGCCATCGAGCTCGCGCATGGCGGCATCGACGGTGCCCTGGTCGAGGGCACTGAGGCCCAGCAGGGCCGGCGCGATTTTCTCTTCCACATTGCTGACGGCCTGGAGAACCCCCTTGCCGAAATAGCGCCTGGCATCGCCATCGCGCAGCTCGTGGGCCTCATGGGCGCCTGTGCTAGCGCCACTGGGCACGATCGCCCGACCCGTGGCGCCCCCTTCCAGCAGCACCTCCGCTTCGACGGTCGGGGTGCCGCGGGAATCGAGAACTTCCCGGGCCACGATGGAATCGATGACGAGGTCGAGGGAGTCGATCACAACAGGCGGAAAGGGATCGAATGGATCCTATGGGCCGCCCCCCTCCGGTCATTTGTGCCGGTTGGCACTGAATCCGGGCTGGGAATCTGGGCTGGCGCCCCTGTCTCGGTTCAGGGACTCGGCCAAACAGAATGGGGGGCCTGTCCTGACCAGAGCGATGCGCCTGCTCCACACGATGCTGCGAATCACCGATCTGGAGCGTTCCCTGCGCTTCTACACCGAGGTGATGGGCATGCAGTTGTTGCGTCGCCGCGATTATCCCGGCGGCCGTTTCACCCTGGCCTTTGTTGGCTACGGCAAGGAGTCCGATACGGCCGTGCTGGAGCTGACCCACAACTGGGATACCAGCAGCTATGAGCTCGGCAGCGCCTACGGCCACATCGCCATCGGCGTGGACGACATCGTTGGCACCTGTGAGGCGATCCGTGCCAAGGGGGGCAAGGTGGTGCGCGAACCGGGGCCGATGAGCGAGGGGGGCACGGTGATCGCCTTTGTGGAAGATCCCGATGGCTACAAGCTGGAGTTGATCCAGCTCGCCTCCCGGGCCCATGCCACCTGATCCCGAGCTGCCTGAGCCCGAGCTGCTCTTTAGAGGGGCAGGGGCAGGCGCTTGTCTTCTCGGTCGGGACAGGACCGGGGACCTGGCGGTGGCACGGGCTTCGGCCATAGGAGGGCTGCGGCATAGCAGGGCTGCGGCAATGACAGGGCTTCGGCAATGAAAAAGCTTCGGAACGGGCAGGGGCAATGACTTCAGGACTGACTTCCACCGCATACCCGGGCGCCAATCCGGGCCGCGGCAGCCTCACCTCCGAGCCGGATCGCTTCAGTGAGGCGGCCTGGGACCTGCTGCTTGCCAGCCAGGACCAGGCCCGGCGCTGGCGCCATGGCCAGCTGGATGTGGAGCACCTGATGCAGGTGTTGTTCAGTGATCCGGGCTATGGCGCCTGGATCGATCCCTTGCCGCTGCAGCCCGAGCGCCTGCTTGATCGGCTTGATGCGTTCTGCGCCGACCAGCCCGGCGGCTCCGGTGCCCAGCTGTTCATTGGCGATGCCCTCGAGGAGCTGCTGGAGGCGGCCGACCGCCGCCGCGCCAGCTGGGGCTCCCGCTGGCTGGATGTGCCCCACCTGCTGCTGGCCCTGCTCGATGAGCCCCGCTGCGGCGCCTCCTTGCTGGCCGCCGAAGGCCTGAGCGAGGAACTGCTGTTGCGCCAGCTGCGCAGCGCCGGAGGCTCCAGCGAGCGCCGGGGCCCTGACCCCACCCCCCCTCGCGCGCTCTCCCAGCCGTCCCTGCCGCCGCGCTCGCCGGAGCCGGCCCGGCGCCCCGAGGGAGCGCCAGCCGGGGAGCGGGGCCGCCAGCCTGCCGATGACTGGATTGATACCCCCGACGGCGGCGGGGCGCCACGAAGCGGCCGGCCGAGCGGGGCTGGACCGGTCCGCGCGCCGGTGGGTTCCGGATCTGGCTCTGCAGGGGGCCCTGCGTTGGGAGCTTCCCTGTCCCGTCCTGGCGCCAGCGCCTGGGCCAGCTCGTCGGCCCCTGCCTTGGCGGCTTTCACGGCCCCTGCCTCGGCCCCCGGGTCTGGTCTGGAACCTGGCGCAGCCCAGGGCCTGCGCCTAGAGCGGGAGCCCGGCGCCTTGGAGGCCTACGGCCGCGATCTCACCACCGCCGCCCGCGCCGGTGAGCTGGATCCGGTGATCGGTCGCGACACCGAGATTCGCCGCCTGATCCAGGTGTTGTCACGCCGTAGCAAGAACAACCCGGTGTTGATTGGCGAGCCCGGGGTCGGTAAAACGGCGATTGCCGAACTGCTGGCCCAGCGGATCGTCGCCGGCGAGGTGCCCGATTCGCTCAAGGGCCAGCGGCTGATCGCCCTCGATCTCGGGGCCCTGATCGCCGGAGCTAAGTTTCGCGGCCAGTTCGAGGAGCGGTTGCGCAGCGTGTTGATGGAGGTGGCGGCCAGCGAGGCCACCGAAAGCGGCGCCGGTGTGATCCTGTTCATCGATGAGCTGCACACGGTCGTGAGCAGCGACCGCTCCAGCGCCGACGCGGGCAGCATCCTTAAGCCGGTATTGGCCCGGGGCGATTTGCGCTGCATTGGCGCCACCACGGCCGAGGACTACCGCCGCACGGTGGAGAAGGATCCGGCCCTGAACCGCCGCTTCCAGCAGGTGCTGATCAAGGAGCCGGGCCGGGAGGTGAGCATCGAGATCCTGCGCGGTCTCAAGGAGCGCTATGAGCTCCACCACGGCGTCACGATCACCGATGGGGCGGTGGTGGCCGCCACCCAGCTGGCCGACCGCTACATCAGCGACCGCTGCTTGCCCGATTCGGCGATCGACCTGATCGACGAGGCCGCCGCCCAGCTCAAGATGGAAGCCACCTCCAAGCCGCGGCTGGTGGAGGAGGCCGAGGCTGAGCTGCGGCGGGTGGAGCTGGCCCTGCTGGCGGCCGAAGCCGCCCCGATGGCGGAGCGTTTGCAGCTCCAGGAGCGGCGCCAGCTCGCCATCGAGACCCTCCAGGACCTGCAGCAGCGCTGGCAGGCGGAGCGGGCCCAGCTGGCCGAATGGCGCCAGTTGCTCGTGGATGACGGCGAGCTGCGCCAGGCGATTGCCGAGGCGGAGCGGCAGGGCGATCTTGAGGAGGCGGCCCGGCTCGAATACGACCAGCTCCATGGGGTGCAGCAACGGCGCCTGGACCTAGAGCAGGAGCTCCAGGCCGATCGGGCCAGCGGCCTGTCCCTGTTACGCGAGCAGGTGGAGGCTGATGACATCGCCGATGTGGTGGCTCGCTGGACGGGCATCCCGGTGCAGCGGCTGCTCGCGGGCGAACGCCAGAAACTGCTGGAGCTGGAACAGCGCCTCGCCGAACGGGTGATCGGCCAGCCGGAGGCGGTGGCGGCGGCGGCGGCGGCGATCCGCCGCGCCCGGGCCGGCATGAAGGATCCGCGCCGGCCGGTGGGCTCGTTCCTGTTCCTCGGCCCCACGGGCGTCGGCAAAACGGAACTGGCTAAGGCCCTGGCTGCGGCCCTGTTCGATGAGGAGGAGGCCCTGGTGCGGCTCGACATGAGCGAATTCATGGAGCGCAACGCCGTGGCCCGGCTGCTCGGGGCCCCGCCTGGCTATGTGGGCTACGAGGAGGGCGGCCAGCTCACCGAGGCGGTGCGGCGCCGGCCCTATGCGGTGGTGCTGCTCGATGAGGTGGAGAAGGCCCACCCGGATGTGTTCAACATCCTGTTGCAGGTGCTTGATGACGGCCGCCTCAGCGATTCCCAGGGCCGCACGGTCGATTTCCGCCACACGGTGGTGGTGATGACCAGCAACCTGGCTAGCCGGGCGATCTTGGAGAGCGCCCGGGCCGCCAGTGGTAGCGAGCCGCCCTCGGCCCAGGAGCAGGCCGAGCGCGACGCCGCCTTGGGCGAGGCGGTGGACCGGGCCCTGGCCCAGCAGTTCCGTCCGGAGCTGCTCAACCGCATTGATGAGGTGATCCGCTTCCGGCCCCTGCGGCCTGAGGACCTGGCCCGGATCGTGCGCCTGCAGCTGGCCGAACTGGCGGCCCTGTTGCGCGAGCAACAGCTGGAGTTGCAGGTGGATGAGGCCGTGGTCGCCCGCCTGGCCCGCCAGGGCTATGAGCCCGAATATGGGGCCCGCCCGCTGCGGCGTCTGCTGCGCCGCAGCCTCGAGAACCCCCTGGCCACCGAGTTGCTTGAGGAGCGCTACCGGGGCTTCTGGGGGGTGCGGGTGAGCGAGGCCCCTGGCGATGACCGGGGCCTGGAGCCCCTGCAGTTCACGCCCCTAGTCGACCCCCTGCCCCAGGCCCTAGAGACCCATGCCGATGGGCTGGACGACTGGGCTGGGGCCGGTGCTGGCGACGGGTCTGCCGCCGGAGGAGCTGGGGGGTGGGATGCAGATCCGGTAGGGTGATTGTTTGCCGGTGTGTCAACCCTCACCGGTGTGACCCCCTGCCGTGGATCAGCGCTCCCCCTCACCCCAGGCCCCGGACGACTCCCTGCCCCAGGCAGAGGGGGTTGCCGCCGTGGCTACGGCCAGCGATGGCGACGGGGCCGAGGCGGCTGACGACGGGTTCGTCGCGTCGACCCTGTCCGAGTTGCGCAAGGTCGTGTGGCCGAGTCGCCAGCAGCTCTTCAGTGAATCGGTGGCGGTGATTCTGATGGTGACGCTCTCTGCCTTTGCCATCGCCGCCGTCAGTCGCTTCTACGGCTGGGCCTCCAGCCAGATCTTCCGCTGAATCCCCCTTCCCCGACTCCCGTGTCTGACGTCGATTTCGCCACCGCCGATCCGGCCCTCGCCGCCGCCCCAGGGGCTGATGAGGACGTAGCGCTTGCTCCGGTCGCCCCCTCCGTGCTGGACCTGGGCGCCATGGCGGACTCCGGTGGCGAGGAGACCCGGCCCCAGGTGGCCCGCTGGTATGCGGTGCAGGTGGCCTCCAGCTGCGAGAAGAAGGTGAAGGCCACCCTGGAGCAGCGGGCCGTGACCCTGGGAGTCGACAGCCGGATCCTGGAGATCGAGATACCCCAGACCCCGGCCGTGAAGGTGAAGAAGGACGGCAGCCGCCAGTCCACCGAGGAAAAGGTGTTTCCGGGCTATGTGCTCGTGCGGATGATCCTCGATGAGGACACGATGATGGCGGTGCGTAGCACCCCGAACGTGATCAACTTCGTGGGTCAAGAGGAGCGGCGCGCCACCGGCAAGGTGCGGGGCCACATCAAGCCACGCCCCCTCAGCCGCCAGGAAGTGGATCGCATCTTCCGCCGCGCTGCCGAGAAGAAGCCTGTGGTGAAGGTGGATCTCAGCGAAGGCGATCAGATTCTCGTCACCGCCGGTCCGTTCAAGGACTTCCAAGGCGAAGTGATCGAAGTGTCGGGAGAACGCAGCAAGCTCAAGGCCCTGCTCTCAATCTTTGGCCGGGAAACCCCGGTGGAACTCGAGTTTTCCCAGATCAGCAAACAGAGCTGATCAATAGCGGCCGTCTCCCTGCGGAGGGCGGCCCTTGGCGACTCACCCCCCGCGGGTGGCTCGCTCCAGCGTCAGTCCTTCCGGATTGGCGATCCGCAGCTCCCACCCCTGGGAGGTCCGTCCCGAACTCCCGCTTGGGAGTCCTGTCCCGTAACACTGCCGATGGCCAAGAAAGTCGTTGCCATTATCAAGCTGGCGCTCAATGCCGGCAAAGCCAACCCCGCACCACCGGTGGGTCCTGCCCTCGGTCAGCACGGGGTCAACATCATGGCTTTCTGCAAGGAGTACAACGCCCGTACCCAGGAGAAAGCTGGCTATGTGATTCCGGTTGAGATCTCCGTTTACGAAGATCGCAGCTTCACTTTCATCACCAAGACGCCTCCCGCGTCCGTGTTGATTTCCAAGGCCGCCGGAATTGAAAAGGGCGCCCCCACCTCTGCCAAGGGTTCTGTGGGAGCGATCAGCCAAGCCCAGCTCGAAGAGATCGCCAAAACCAAGCTGCCCGATCTCAACTGCACCAGCGTTGAATCGGCCATGCGCATCATCGCCGGCACAGCCCGCAACATGGGCGTCGCCGTCAACGACTGAAAGCGCTGGCCCCGAAGCGCCGGTACCGACCCTGTGGCTCCTTGAGCCGCGGTCTCGATCCCGCTCCAGTCCCCAGCTCAAAGCTGACTAGCCCAAAGCTGCTTAGCCAAAAGCTGACTAGCCCAAAGCTGCTTAGCCAAAAGCCGAACTGTTCCCCATTCACCCCATTCGGGGGAGACCCCAACCGGTCGCCCGCACCCCGTTCCCGCCATGCCCAAAATTTCCAAACGGTTTTCAGGCCTGCTCAAGACGGTCGAAGACCGCATCTACTCGCCCCTCGATGCCATCGAGCTGGTGAAGCAGAACGCCACCGCCAAGTTCGATGAAACGCTCGAGGCCCATGCGCGCCTCGGCATCGACCCCAAATACACCGACCAGCAGCTGCGCACCACCGTGGCCCTGCCCCACGGCACCGGCCAGGCGATTCGCATCGCCGTGATCGCCCGGGGCGAGAAGGTGGCAGCCGCCAAGGCCGCCGGCGCCGATCTGGCTGGTGATGATGAGCTGGTCGACGCGATTGCCGCCGGTCAGATGGACTTCGACCTGCTGATCGCCACCCCGGACATGATGCCCAAGGTGGCCAAGCTGGGCCGGGTGCTGGGCCCACGGGGTTTGATGCCCAACCCCAAGGCCGGCACGGTGACCGCCGACCTGGCTGGCGCCATCAACGAATTCAAGGCCGGCAAACTGGAGTTCCGGGCTGACCGCACCGGCATCGTCCATGTGCGCTTCGGCAAGGCCAGCTTCACGGGCGACAACCTGCTCGACAACCTCAAGGCCCTGCAGGAAACCATCGACCGCAACAAGCCCAGTGGGGCCAAGGGCCGCTACTGGAAGAGCCTCTACATCACCTCCACCATGGGCCCCTCGGTCCAGGTGGATGTGACGGTCCTCCAGGACATCAAGAAGGAAAGCTGAGGAGCTTCGGTCGGCCTTTGTTGAAAGGCTAGGGTCCCTGCCAACGGGGCCCAGACTGCCTTCACTTGCAAAGACCTTGAAAGACCCTGTCGATTGAATCGGCAGGGTCTTTCTGTTTAGGATTGGCCGCTGCGCTGGCGAAGTTGCGCCAGATCTCGGGGGTGGTTAATGGCCTGGGAAGTGATTTGGCCGCCTGGCTTGGGGAGCTAGCTGCCCCTTAATCGCGGCGCCTATGGATTAGCCGTTGTTTGAGCTGGCAGAGTCAGGTGATTTCCTCCAATTCAGGTCGGCACCTTCAGCTTGCGTTCCAGTTGTTTGAAAAATAGAGAGGCGGATGTGGTCATCACAAGATACACCAATGCAACGGCAATGTAGATCTCGAAAGCCCGATAGGTGGTCGCCACCATCAACTGGCCCTCACGGAACAATTCTTCAACGCCAATCACGGCCGCCAAGCTGGTGTCCTTGATCAGGGTGATGAACTCATTGGCAAGCGGTGGTAGGACCCGTCGGATTGCCTGGGGGGCGATCACGAAGCGCATCTGCTCTAGGGGGCTTAGGCCCAGGGCATCGGCAGCTTCCCATTGCCCCGGCTCGATCGATTCAATGCCGGAGCGTAGGGTTTCGGCCAGATAGGCGGCCACGTTTAGGCTCAAGGCCGTGACTGCGGCGGCTAGCCGGTTGATGCTGAAGGGGATTTCCAGGCTCTGTAAGAGGGCCGGGAGGCCAAAGTAGATCAGGAATAGCTGCACCAACATTGGGGTGCCGCGCAGAAAGTCGATGTAGATGCGGCAGAAACGCTGCGCTAGTGGCCAGGGGCTCTGGAGCGCCATGGCCAGTAGGCTTCCGCCCACAAGGCCGAAGCTGAACGACAGCAGCGTCAGCAGCAGGGTGATGGCGGCGCCCTTGAGCAGGTTGCTGAGCAAAGGGGAAAGATCCAATCCAGCCAGGGTTGACGTCTTGTCCTTCAGGGCTGTTGCCACCTCGGGTAGCTGGGGAGGTTCATTGGCGAACCATTTGCGATATAGGGTTTCGTAGTGGCCATTGTTGATTAGCGTCTGGAGTGCCTGGTTCAGCTCAGCTGCAAGCGGTGATCGGGTCGGCAGGGCGATGCCGTAGTACTCCGTGCTGAGGTTGTCGCCAGTGATTCGCAACCCCTTTAGATGGGCCTGCTGGATCGCATAGAGGATTGCCGGGATGTCACTCACCACGGCATCGGCATTGCCGTTAGCTAACTCCTGTAGGGCTAGGGGAGTGGAATCGAATGAGGTCACCTTGGCCCCAGGCACGCCGCTGGCGGCGATGGCGCCAGTGGTGCCGATCTGCACGGCGATGCGGCGCCCCTTCAGGTCGGCCAGGTTGGTGATTGCGGGACTCTGATCGGCCATCACAATCGCTTGGCCGGCGTGGAAGTAGGGCCGCGAGAAGTCCAGCGCCCGGGCCCTTTGCGCTGTGATCGTGATTGCGCTGATGGCGGCATCGATACTCTTGACCTGTAGGGCTGGAATCAGCCCATCAAAAGGAAGCGCCACTAGGTCGATCGGATGGCCAGCCTCCTGGCCGATTGCCTGGATGAGCTCCACATCGAATCCCGTTATTTTCCCAGTTTTGTTGTCCCGAAATTCAAAAGGTGGAAAGGTGGGATCAAGTCCCACTCGCCAGGCTGGGCTCGTCGGGGTTGGGCTGGGGGCAGCCGCTGTTGGCGGGATGGCCCAGTGACCTAGGCCCAAGGCCGCGGCCAGCACCAGGGAAATGAGGCCTACCAGCCGGGTGGTGTTTCGGGGCGGCCAGGGGCGTTTGTTGTTGCCTTTGGGACGCCCTGCCAAGTCGGGACGAGAGATTTGCCGCCAGTTCGCCCATACTGACCAGGGTCGAACGACTGGATCCCCGATCCCCATGGTGTTGGCTGCTGATCCTTCCATGATCGCCGCGGTTGCTGCAAAACCGGTGCTTGAGTGCACCGACCTGCACAAAAGCTATGGAGATCTGCGGGTTCTTCAGGGCGTGGGCACCACAGTTCAAGCCGGCGATGTGGTGTCAATCATTGGCCCTTCTGGTTGCGGAAAGAGCACGTTTTTGCGTTGCCTCAATCGGCTCGAAACGTTTCATCAAGGCCAGCTCAGGGTGATGGGTGAAGACCTGTCCGATCCACGCCTGGACTGGCGTCAGCTGCGCCAGCTCCGCATGAAGGTGGGGATGGTGTTTCAGCAGTTCAACCTGTTCCCCCACCTCACGGTGCTGGACAACCTGATGTTGGCGCCTCGGCGGGTGTTGGGTTTGGACCTGGCCGCATGCCGGCAGCGGGCAGAACATCATCTGGAACAGGTGGGTCTGGCTGGCCGGGCCGCGGCTGATCCAGCCCAGCTCTCTGGTGG
>CAMAPJ010000039.1 GCA_945860085.1 Synechococcus sp. UW140
CCTTGGTAACAGTTCTTCACGGCTGTCTGATTGCTGAAAGTCCTTGGCCCGCAATGCTTTTCGCTGAAATTGTGAATAGGGCTATAGGAAAGGGATTGTCAACAATTCTTGGGCTTGATTGGCCTGTAAAGACATCTTGCAATTCAGCATATTTTGCCCCGTTGGGCTCAATAACAAAAAACCCAGGCTTTTGGCCTGGGTCTCGAGGCGCCCCCCCAGTAGGGGACGCCATCGCGGCTAGAGCAGTTGGCGTAGTCGGCACTGCTTTGGAGTTCCTCGATGGCCTTGGCTAGGCCTTGGCTGACTTGGGTGGCCAGGATGTGGTGACGCCACCGCCGGGTTGCCAACGGGGGGCGCTCCAGCGGCGGCTGGGTTCCGGGTCGGCCTTGATGCTCCCGGGCCCCTCGGGCACCGCGGGTTGGCTGTTGCTGAACCCATGGTCGTCGTCGACCACTTTTAGTCTCCAGTCCCCGCGAATCGGAGCCGAGCGGCCGGACAGGTTGCGGGCCGTGAGCTCGCCGCTGAAGCGGAAGTCGGCGGGCACGGGCACATCGGGCCGGCTGCCGGGGAGCAGGTCCACGGCGCTGGTAACGAGCTCCCGCTTCAGGGCCGGCACCCGACGGGTGTTGAGGTCCGTGGGGGTGATGAAGCGCTCGTAGGGGACCGTGTCCTCGCCGAAGGCTGTGGCGTACTCGTTGCTGTTGAGCATGGCGTCGACGACGCCATAGAAGCCCTTGCGGGCCGCCATATCGAAGTAGGCGTCGATTTCCCAGCGGCCAAAGGTGGGGCGGCCCAGCAGGCGGCGGTGCATCACCTCGATCGCCTTACAGATGTAGAGACCGCTCCAGTAGCGGCGACGGAAGGCGCTGGAACGGGCCACCTGGCGCACAAACTCGCGCAGGCTGATATCGCCGTTCTCGAGCTTGATCTCCTCCACCTTGGTCTGTTCGCCGGCATAGCCGGCGGTACCCAGCACCTGCACATACACGGCCCGAATCACGCCCTGGGTGCTCGATTCGGTGTTGCGCACGCTGGGTTGGCCGCTGCGGCGGGGCAGCGAGTTGCCGCCGGTGGCGATCTGCTGCAGCCTCACCACCTTGGGCCCCACCTTGCGGGGGCTGGCGGCCCGGAATTGGGGACTGTTCATCTGGCCTGGCTGGCGCATGCCATTGCCCACCAAAATCCGGCGGCTGTCGTAGCTGAACGGGGCGGGACGGGTGGCGACAGAGGCCGTGCCCGAGGGGAAGATGGCGCCGTAATTGAGGGCGAGGGGATCGTTGCCGCCGCCGTAGGGGTGCTGGTCGGCGAAGGGGTGGCGGTAGCTGGCGTAGAGGGTGACGTACTGGGGAGCGCCCTCAAAGGGGGCGCTGAAGCGGAACAGCTTGCGGTTCGATCCCCAACCGGCGCTTTCCTGGGCCTCTTCGCCGATGTCGCGCAGGTAGGGAACGGTTTCCTCGCCAAACACCCGGCCGTATTCGATCGTGTTGATCAGCGCGTCCACCAGGCCGTTGAGGCCCTGGGCGCTGACGATGTCGAAGTAGCGGGTGAACTCTTCGCGGGTGCTGATGCCCCGGCCCAGGAAATGGCGGAAGGCCAGCTCCACGGCCCGGCTGTTGGAGAAGCGCCCGTAGAACTGCTGGCGATACTCCTTGCTGTGGCCCAGGGCGCGGATAAACTCCCGCATCGAGAGCTGGCCCTGGCGCACCTGGGTGGCTTCCACCGGGCAGACCACCTGGGAATAGCCCTTGACGATGTCGCGTTCAAACACCTGGCGGTAGGCGGCGCGCACCACCTCGGCCTTCTGGGCGCCGGTGAGCACCTTGCGCATGATGAAGCGCTGGGCGCCCTCGGCGGCCAAGGCGTAGGTTGCCGGCAACTGCAGGCCCTGGTTTTCGGGGCTGCCCAGGCGCTGGCGGGCCGACGGCGTGGGCACGTCCAGTTCCTTGATCAGCACGTTGAAGCTGTCGATCACCAGCTGGCGCGCTTCCGGCAGATCCTTGAGCAGGTCAGCGGCGGCGGCGCGCATCTCCTGCAGGGCCACGTTGGTGGCGGCCAGGGAGCAGCCCTTTTCGAGCACATCCCGCAGGCCGCGGGTGTTCACGGCCAGGATGCTGGGATCGCCCGCAACCACGGCGTAGCCCACGTAGCGCAGGAACCAGGCCAGGTCGCGAACCGATTTCTTCATCCGCTCGGTCCCGTAGATCCCGACGCTGATGGGGTTGAAGCCGGTGGGCAGCAAGACGCGCACGTCGGCATCGCCGCCGGCCCCTTCCAGCAGGCGCGAGATCAGGTTGCCTCGGCTGGGCGTGCCGCCGGCGAAGGTCTTAACCGAGCGTTGGAAGGCGGCCTGGTCGGTGGCCAGGGGAGTGGCGTCATCGGCAGCAGGGCTGAGGGGCGCATCCAGATAGGACAGGGGCGTGCCACCGACAAAGATGCGGTTGGCGGCGCGGGCCACAATCACCTCGGCGTTGGCCGAGAGCCGCTTAGCAGCAGCTACCCGGAGCTGGCCGCTCTGGAAGAACGTTGTGAGGGTGTCGAGTTCCCCCCCATCAGGGAAGCGATCCTGCTGCTCCGCTTGACGGACGCTGGAGAGCGGCAGGGTGTCGTAGCGCTGGGGAGCAACCCTGGTGCTGCCGCTGCTTGCGGTCACGGTCATGAACGAGAGCGAACCGGGCCTCGGCACGTTACGGCTCGCCAGCGGGATGATCGGGGCCCCATGAACAAATGTTTGCAGCCTGGGGAGCTGAGTCTGTCCAGCCGGGTGGGGGCCATGAAAAGCTCGGCGGTTCAGGCCGCCCTGCGCCCCTCCAGCCCATGACCCAGGCCCCCGCCGATGCCGCCACCCCCGTGGTGAGCGCCTTCTACGACCGCTTTCCCTATCCCGGCGACCCGCTCCAGGACGGGCCGCCGCCTGGATACAACTGGCGTTGGTGTGTGGATGCGGCGGTGGCCTCCTGCAGCGGCGCCCTGCCGCACCAGCACCCTGGCGGCGAGCCCCTGCGGATCCTCGATGCCGGCTGCGGCACGGGCGTCAGCACCGATTACCTGGCCCATCTCAACCCCGGATCCGAAATCCTGGCGGTAGACATCAGCGCCGGCGCCCTGGCCGTTGCCCGCGAACGGCTGAGCCGTTCCGGAGGCGGCCAGCATTCAGCCGTGCGGATCGAGCAGCGCAGCTTGCTGGAGCTCCAAGGCGAAGGCCCCTTCGATTACATCAATTCGGTGGGGGTTTTGCACCACCTGCGCCAGCCCCAAGCCGGCCTGGCCTCCCTGGCGGCCCTGCTCAAGCCTGGCGCCCTGCTGCATCTTTTCTTGTATGCCGATGGCGGCCGCTGGGAAATCCACCGCAGCCAGCGGGCCCTGGGCCTGCTGGGCGTGGGCACGGGGATGGAGGGGCTGCGCCTAGGTCGCCAACTCTTTGAAATGTTGCCCGAAAGCAACCGTCTCGCCCGCCACCAACGGGAACGTTGGGCCCTGGATACGGCGGCGGATGCCAACTTCGCCGACATGTATCTCCACCCTCAGGAGACCAGCTACAACCTGGCCAGCCTGTTTGCCTTTGTGGAGTCGGCGGACCTGGTGTTTGCCGGCTTCTCCAATCCTCAGGTTTGGGATCCCGCCCGCCTGCTGCAAGGGGAACTGCTGGAGCGGGCCCTGGCCCTGCCCCAGCGCCAGCAGTGGCAGCTGGTTGAGGAGCTTGATCCCGACATCAGCCATTTCGAGTTCTTCCTCAGCTGCGGCCCCCAGCCCCACCAGGACTGGGGGCTCGACAGCGCCCTACTGGCGGCCAGGGGCAGGCGCAATCCCTGTCTCTGGGGCTGGCCGGGCACGGCGTTGCTGGACTCCGACATGGCGCCCCTGGATCTCAGCGCCGATGGATTTGCCCTGCTTCAGTCCCTTGAGGCGGCCGAGCCGGACACGGCCCTCGGCCAGCTGCCCCTGGGCTGGTCCGAGTCCCAGCTGCTGGCTACGGCCAGAACGCTTTTGAGCCAACGGGTCCTGCTGCTTCGCCCCCCTTGGGCCGAGTCCGCGTGATAGATTCCGCGCGCCTTTTCAGAGCCTCAGCGCCCTTGCAGGCACCCAGCGCCGCCAGGTCTTCTTCAGACCCCTCACCGGAGTCCAGGACTGACCTGATCGACGTTTTGGCTGTGCTGCCCGCTGAGTCCGGGACCCCCATCGTGTCCACCCTGGACGCGGATGGCAACCCGCTCGCCACCGATCCACCCGCCTCTGATCCGCTCGCCACTGATCCACTCGCCACTGATCCGCAGCCAACCCTTCCCGGGGAGGATGCCTCGTTGGTCCGTGAGCTGGTTGACTTTGAACGGCGCCAGCGTCAGCTGGTTCTGGCCACCGTCGTGATCTCAGCGTTTGCGTTGCCGATCTCCGCCCTGGTCTGGGACCTGCCCACCGCAGGCAGCGTTCTGGTCGGGGCCCTGGCTGGTCTCCTGTATCTGCGGTTGCTCGCCCGCAGCGTCCAACGACTGGGGACAGCCTCCAAGCAGATGGGTCGGGCCCAGCTGCTTGTACCTGTGGTGCTTGTGCTGATGGCTGCCAAAGTGCCCCAGCTGCAGCTGTTACCGGCCCTGCTCGGTTTCCTGCTCTACAAGCCGGCCCTTTTTCTTCAGGCCCGACCCGACGCCTGACTCCCACCGGGGTTCCCCGGTTTCCTTTCCCCATCCGTCGCAACCAGCGGCACTGAAACTCCAGCCAGATGCTTTCCTCGCTTCTCGCTCTCCCGTTTGCCGCACTGGAGGTGGGTCACCACCTCTACTGGCAGCTGGGAAATCTGAAGATCCACGGCCAGGTGTTCCTGAGTTCCTGGGTGCTGATCGGTGCCCTGCTGGCCCTGGTGATCGCCGGCACCCGCAAGCTGGAGCGCGATCCCCGTGGCGTCCAGAACCTGCTGGAATTCCTCTGGGATTACATCAGCAACCTGGCTCGCGAGCAGATCGGTGAGAAGGCCTACCGCGATTGGATTCCCTTCATCGGCACCCTCTTCCTGTTCATTTTTGTGAGCAACTGGGGCGGTGCCCTGATCCCCTGGAAGCTGATTCACCTTCCTGATGGTGAGCTGGGTGCCCCCACCGCCGACAGCAATACGACGATCGCCTTGGCTCTGCTGGTTTCTCTGGCCTACTTCTATGCCGGTTTGAGCCGCAAGGGTCTCCGCTTCTTCGAGTACTACGTGGATCCCATCCCGATGATGGTTCCCTTCAAGATCGTTGAAGATTTCACTCGCCCTCTGTCGCTTTCGATGAGGCTTTTTGGCAACATCCTTGCCGATGAACTTGTCGTAGCAGTGCTTGTGTTCTTGGTGCCTTTGATCGTGCCTCTTCCGGTGATGCTGCTGGGTCTTTTTACCAGCGCGATCCAGGCTTTGATCTTCGCCACCTTGGCCGCCTATTTCATCGGTGAAGCGGTGCACGAGCACCATCACTGAGTTCCGTTGAAGCCGGCCGGGTCCCCCGGTCTGCTAGATCTCCTGCGCGCAGGTCCGGCACGATCCGGGCCCATCTCCCCGAGATGTCCCAGGCGTCAGGTCTTCGACCGCAACATCCAAAGCCTCCCCAACTCCGCCGTCCCCCCATGGATTCCATCGTTACCGCTGCGTCTGTTGTTGCTGCAGGCCTTGCCGTCGGCCTCGGCGCCATCGGTTCAGGCATCGGCCAGGGCAGTGCCGCCCAGGGCGCCGTCGAGGGCATCGCTCGTCAGCCTGAAGCCGAAGGCAAGATTCGCGGCACCCTGCTGCTTTCCTTCGCCTTCATGGAGTCCCTCACCATCTACGGCCTCGTGGTCGCGCTGGTGCTGCTGTTCGCCAACCCCTTCGCCGGCTGATTGAGCCTGGAGTCCGGTCGGGGCTGATGCGCCAGCTTGAACCCTGGCCAGCCCCGCGCCGCTCCCTGCTTCCCCGCGCCGGATTCGATCCGGTGACCCCGCCCGCACTCCCGCCCCCCGCCTCATGACCAGCTGGCTTCTGCTTGCCGAAGCAGGTGCACCGGAGGGAGGTCTTTTTGACCTCGATGCCACTTTGCCGCTGATGGCGGTTCAGGTGGTGCTCCTCACCTTGATTCTCAATGCCCTGTTCTTCCGCCCGGTTGGTCGCACCGTGGAGGAGCGGGAGGGCTACATCTCCACCAGTCGCGCCGACGCCAAGCAGAAGCTGGCCCAGGTCCAACGGCTGCAGGCCGACCTCAAGGATCAGCTCAAGGAAGCCCGCAAGGCCGCCCAGGCCCTGATCATCGAGGCCGAGCAGGAAACCGACCAGCTGTACCGCGAAGCCCTTGGCGCCGCCACGGCGGCAGCCAATGCCTCTCGGGAAGCCACCCGCCGGGAACTCGATGCCCAGCGCGATGGTGCCCTCGGCCAGATACAGGCTGATGCCGACAAGCTCGGTGACCTGATTGTCGACCGTTTGCTGGCTGTGCAATGACTTCCCTGACCGCTTTTGTCTTTGCCTCCCACGGCACCTTTGGCCTGAATCTTGATCCTTTTCAGACCAATATCATCAACCTGGCGATTGTCATCGCCATCCTGCTCAAGTTTTTGCCGGGCTTTCTCGGTGGCATTCTTCAGAAGCGCCGGGAGGTGATCCTGGCCGATCTACAAGATGCCGAAGAGGGCCTCTCTACAGCCACTGCAGCCCTCGTCGTCGCCCAGGAGGAGCTGAGCAGTGCCCAGGCCAAGGCTGATCAGATCCGGCTTGATGGCAAGGCCCGTGCCAAATTGATCCGCCTCGACAGCGAGCAACGCACCATCCAAGAGATGGCCCTGCTCCGCCAGGGTGCTGACTCCGATCTCAATGCCGAGGTCTCCCGCGTGCGGGAACAGCTTCGACGTGAGGCCGCTCGCCTGGCCATTGAGAAAGCCCTGGCCAGCCTGCCCGGACGCCTTGATCAAGGCGCCCAGTCTCGCTTGATCGACCAGTCCATTTCTAACCTGGGGAACGCCTGATGCCACTCCTCAATTCCATCACCACCCCATACGCCGAGGCGTTTCTGCAGGTGGCCGATGGCCGCAACGAAACCGACGAGATTGTTGACCAGGCCCGTCAGGTGTTGGACCTGTGGCACCAGTCACCGGAACTGCGCGAAGCGATGGCTTCTCCCGTGCTCGAAGTGGAGGCCAAGAAGGCGGCTCTTGAGGCCCTGTTTGCTAAACAGGTCACCCCATCGTTCCTGAACCTGCTCAAGTTGCTGGCTGATCGCCAGCGCATCGGTTTCCTGGATGCGGTTCTGGATCGTTTGCTCGAGCTGTATCGCGAGCAGCGCCATATCTCCCTGGCCCAGGTGACCTCAGCCACGGCCCTGACTGAAGAGCAGCAGGCCGAGATTGCCTTGAAGATTCAGGCAGTTGTGGGCACCGACAAACTGGAGACTCAGTACCAAGTCGATCCGGCCCTGATCGGCGGTTTCATTGTTGCCGTCGGCTCCCAGGTGATCGATGCAAGCCTGGCCGGTCAGGTGCGCCGCCTGGGACTGGCCCTAGCCAAGGTGACCTGAGCCCGGCCCCCCTCCCCTCTTCACCTCCGACCCATCCAATCTCCTCCCCTGCCGGGGACTTCCTCCCATGGTTTCCATCCGCCCCGACGAGATCAGCGCCATTCTCAAGCAGCAGATCGCTGACTATGACAAGTCAGTTTCGATCAGCAACGTCGGAACCGTGCTGCAAATCGGTGATGGCATCGCCCGCGTCTATGGCCTCGAACAGGTCATGGCCGGTGAGCTTGTGCAATTTGAAGATGGCACCGAAGGCATCGCTCTCAACCTTGAGGACGACAACGTCGGCATCGTGCTGATGGGGGAAGGCCGCGGCATTCAGGAAGGCAGCACGGTCAAAGCCACCGGCAAGATTGCATCGGTGCCCGTGGGCGACGCCATGCTCGGCCGGGTGGTGAACTCCCTTGGCCAGCCGATCGACGGCAAGGGTGAAATCCCCAGCAACGAAACCCGCCTGATCGAATCGATGGCGCCTGGGATCATCCAGCGCAAATCGGTGCATGAGCCGATGCAGACCGGCATCACGGCGATCGACGCCATGATCCCGATTGGTCGCGGCCAGCGGGAGTTGATTATTGGTGATCGCCAGACCGGCAAAACCGCTATCGCGATCGACACGATCATCAACCAGAAGGGCGAAGACGTCGTCTGTGTTTACGTCGCTATTGGTCAGAAAGCTGCCTCTGTGGCCAACATCGTTGAAGTGCTGCGCGAGCGCGGCGCCCTCGATTACACGATCATCGTGGCCGCTAGCGCTTCTGAATCGGCAGCCCTGCAATACCTCGCCCCATACACCGGCGCTGCCCTGGCTGAATCGTTCATGTACAAGGGCAAAGCAACCTTGGTGGTGTACGACGATCTCACCAAGCAAGCCCAGGCCTATCGCCAGATGTCCCTGCTGCTGCGCCGTCCTCCCGGCCGTGAGGCCTATCCCGGCGACGTCTTCTATTGCCACAGCCGCCTGCTCGAGCGGGCGGCCAAGCTCTCCGATGCCATGGGCAAGGGCAGCATGACCGCCCTGCCAATCATCGAAACCCAGGCCGGTGACGTGTCGGCCTACATCCCGACCAACGTGATTTCGATCACCGATGGTCAGGTGTTCCTGAGCTCTGACCTGTTCAACTCCGGCCTGCGCCCCGCCATCAACGTGGGTATCTCCGTGAGCCGGGTGGGCGGCGCCGCCCAGACCAAGGCGATCAAAAAGATTGCAGGCACGCTGAAATTGGAACTGGCCCAGTTCGATGAACTGGCTGCCTTCTCCCAGTTCGCCTCCGACCTTGATGCCGCCACCCAAGCCCAGCTGGGTCGTGGCAAGCGCCTGCGCGAACTGCTCAAGCAGCCCCAGTTCAGCCCCCTGATCCTGGCTGAGCAGGTGGCCGTGGTCTACGCCGGCGTCAAGGGCCTGATTGATGACGTGCCCGTGGAACTGGTCAGCCAGTTCGCCCGCGAACTGCGCGAATACCTCAAGACCAACAAGGCCGACTACATCGCCAAGATCCAAACCGAGAAGGTACTCAGCGATGAGTCTGAAACGCTGCTTAAGGCGGCCATTCTCGAAGTTAAATCGTCCCTGCTGGCTGCTGCCTGAGCCCTAATCCATGGCGAACCTCAAGGACATCCGCGACCGCATTAGTTCGGTCAAGAACACGCGCAAGATCACCGAGGCCATGCGCCTAGTGGCAGCAGCCAAGGTGCGTCGTGCCCAGGAACAGGTCCTGCGCAGCCGCCCCTTTGCCGACCGCCTAGCCCGGGTTCTGGAAAATCTCCAGACCCACCTTGGAGCTGGCGAAGCGGAATCACCCCTGCTGCAGCAACGCGATGTGGTCAACATCACCCTGTTGGCGGTCACTGGCGATCGGGGCCTGTGTGGTGGCTATAACGCCAACATTATCAAGCGCACCGAACAGCGCTTGGCCCAACTAAAGGCCCAGGGCTTCAATGTGGATTTGGTGTTGATCGGCCGTAAGGCAACGACCTACTTCCAGAATCGTTCCCATCTCTACACGATCCGCGCCACGTTTACGGGGCTCGATCAGGTGCCGAATGCCGATGAGGCTGGCTCCATTGCCAACGAACTGCTTGCTGAGTTCC
The DNA here is from genome assembly GCA_945860085.1 of Synechococcus sp. UW140. Taxonomy (GTDB): domain Bacteria; phylum Cyanobacteriota; class Cyanobacteriia; order PCC-6307; family Cyanobiaceae; genus BAIKAL-G1. The sequence goes on from CAMAPJ010000039.1 coordinate 9,591, forward strand.
TCTCTGGTAGTACCGACCGGGTTGAGATTATTTTCACCAAGTTCATCAACTTGGTTAGCTCTTCGCCTGTGGTTCAAACCCTGTTGCCCCTCGATCCCCAAGGCATCGCTACACCTGATGATGAGATTTTTCGTCTCACCACCCGTGATGGTCGTCTTGGCATTGAGGTTGGGAAGCGTGAAAATCCCCAGCCGCCGCTGAAGTCTGGCTTTGTTTTTGAACAAAGTCCTGATCAGCTGCTTAACGCCTTGCTACCTCTGTATCTGCAGAACCAGTTACTGCGCTCCCTTCAAGAAGCAGCCGCTAGTGAACTGGCCAGTCGGATGACGGCCATGAACAACGCCAGCGACAACGCCAAGACATTGGCTAAGAGTCTGACCCTGGACTACAACAAGGCCCGTCAGGCAGCGATCACCCAGGAAATCCTTGAGGTGGTCGGTGGCGCTGCCGCCATGTCTTGATCCATGGCCTGAAATGCGGCTCTAGGCCTTAACGGCACTTGAGACCCTGGCTTCTCTTGTTTCCCAAGCCGGCTTTAGGCCGGCTTTTTGCTGTCTACTCCCTATGGCCCCTGCTTTCGAGCTCCAGTTACGCCAGCTGTTTCCCCTGGCTTTGGCCCAGGTGCAGCTACGGCCCGATCCGCTTGATTCGGCCGTGATGCTTCAGGCATTGCTGCACTTGCGCGGTGAGCAGCAGGGCAATCCCAACCCCGGTTACGCCTGGACCGGTGATCTCCATGGCGTGGCCCAGATTCACCGGCTGGCCCCCTTTGCCTGGTTGAACGAGCAGGTGCGCCAGCAGGTCTGGGCCTACCTGCTGGCCCTGGGCTTTGATGCGTCCCAGCTTGCCGTTCACATCCAGCGCTGCTGGCCCGTGCTCAGTGCTCCAGGCCAGGGGGTGGGGCGTCATCACCATCCCAACGCCCACCTCAGCGCCATCTACTACGTCAACGGTGACGGCTCCGGACGCAGTGGCTGCCTGCGCCTTTATCCCCATCGCCAGGTTAATGAGTTGGTGCCGGGTCTGGCCGTGGGCCATGGCGGGCCGATTGCCGTCGACCATCCCCTTAATGCCCCCTGGGTCGATCTCGCTCCAGAGGCAGGTTTGCTGGTGCTGTTCCCCTCCAGCACTGACCATGCCGTGACCTGCAACGACGAGGACGAGGAGCTGAGGATGTCGATCAGCTTCGATCTGGTGCTTACGGCCCCGCTCAGCCGATCAGCGGCTGGCGCCGGGAGCGGCTCTGGCCCTGGTTCCGCCAGCCTGGTGACGCCGGAATATCTCTCCCCCCACCCCAGCGACTGGACTCCGCTGCTGGCTCCGGCCGATCTCTCCATCCGGGAAGATGGGTGTCCTTAGATCGCCCGCGCCAGGCGCTGCTTTGCCGATGAGTGACAGCTTTTCCGTGACCGTCGATCTCGACGGCACCACCCACACCTTTGCCTGCCGCGCCGACCAGACCGTGCTCGCTGCCGCCGAGGCCGCTGGGCTTTATTTGCCCACCTCCTGTGGCTCTGGCGTCTGTACCACCTGCGCTGCCTTGATCCAGAGCGGCACAGTGCACCAAGCCGATGCCATGGGTGTGCGCGCCGATTTGCAGGAGCAGGGGTTCGCCCTGCTTTGTGTGTCCTATCCCCGCAGTGATCTCAGCCTGCTGGCCCGCCAGGAGGACACCCTCTACGAGGCCCAGTTCGGCAAGTTCCAGAAATGAGGCAGCCCAAGTGAGGCTTGAGCCCTTAGAGCTGTGGTTGGTGCGTGGGCCAGGCCCGTTGCGGCCCCAGATCTTGGCGGCCCTGCGTCAGCACGGGGATCCGTTGCGCTGGGCGATCACGGCGGTTGAGCTCAGCCGGCTGCGGCTTGAGGCGGTGATGCTGCGGCGAGTCCAGTCATGAGCCCCTTGATGGCTACTGCGGTGAGTACCCCGCCGCTCCTGACCCTGCTGGTGATCCCCACCGGAATTGGTTGTGCCATTGGTGGCTATGCCGGCGACGGCCTGCCGGCAGCCCGGCTGCTGGCGGCCGCCAGTGGCTGCCTGGTGACCCATCCCAATGTGATGAATGGGGCGTCGTTGTATTGGAGCGATCCGCGGATTCAGTACGTCGAAGGGTCTTGCCTGGATCGTTTTGCTGCCGGGGAGCTGGCCTTGCGGCCGGTGCGCCGCCAGCGGCTGGGGCTCCTGCTCGATGCTGGCATCGAGGCCAGCCTGCGTCTGCGTCACCTGCAGGTGGCCGAGGGCTGCCGCGCCAGCCTGGGGTTGGAGATCGGTCCCGTCGTCACGACGGATTTGCCCCTGGAGGTCAGCCTCAGCCGTGGGCCGAGTGGCATGAGCTGGGGCCGCCTGGGCCAGCCTGCGGCCTTGCTGCGGGCTGGCGAACGCCTCAAGGCCCAAGGCGCTACGGCGATTGCCGTGGTCAGCCGCTTCCCCGACGACGACGGCAGTGAGGCCCTGCAGGCCTATCGCCAGGGCAGTGGCGTGGATGGTCTGGCCGGAGCCGAAGCGGTGATCAGCCATCTGCTCAGCGGTCACCTGGGCCTGCCCTGCGCCCATGCACCGGCCCTGGAGCCCCTGGAGCCCGATCCCCGCCTCGATCCCCGGGCAGCCGGCGAAGAGCTCGGCTACACGTTCTTGGCCTGTGTGCTGGTGGGCCTGAGCCGGGCGCCGGATCTGGTCAGCCAGGGGCCCGATTCGGCGGGGGGCCCTGGCCCCTTGGCGTCGCTGGCCGAGCCGGGTCTGCTCTTGAGCCGCGCGATCGGTGCCGTGGTGGCGCCGGCCGGGGCCCTGGGGGGCGGTGCCGTGCTGGCCTGCGTTGAGCGGGGCGTTCCCTTGATCGCCGTGGCCAACCCCTGCCTGTTGGAGGTGACGGCCGAGGCCCTGGGGCTGCCGGCCCTGGCGGCCTCGAGCTACAGCGAAGCGGCTGGGCTGCTGGTGGCCTTGCGCGAGGGGATCAGCCCTGCAGCCCTGGCCAGGCCCCTGCCGCCCTTGGAGTTTTTGATCAACTGAAGCTGCCTAGCCCCTGAATCAGGCCAGTTCCTGAGGCAGGCTGTTCTACCTAAGGCAAGCTGTCCTATCTAAGGCAAGCTGTTCTACCTGAGGCAAGCCATCGGATGGCGGCTGGGTACGCCCAGGGCCTTGGCTACGCCGGGATGGCAGACCGCCCCATCAATCGTGTTCAATCCCGAAGCCAGTTCGGGCCGCTCCGTGATCGCTTCGGCTAGGCCCCGGCCGGCGATGGCGAGGATGTAAGGCAGGGTCACGCTCACTAGGGCTTCGGTGGAGGTAAAGGGCACGGCACCAGGCATGTTGCCTACGGCATAGTGCTGGATGCCGTGGATAGTCACCACCGGATTGGTGTGGGTGGTTTCTCGGCTGGTGGCAATGCAGCCCCCCTGGTCGATCGCCACATCGACAATCACCGAGCCGGGCCGCATCTGCTGCACCAGGTCTTCGTTCACCAGGGTTGGGGCGCGATCGCCAGGGGTCAGCACGGCCCCGATCAACAGGTCGGCGCTGGGCACGAGCCGCTCGATCAGGCCCCGGCTGCTCACCAGGCTCACCAGCCGTCCGAACCGAGTCGTGTCCAGGCCCCTCAAGCGCTGGGGTGAGCGATCCAGCAGATACACCTCCGCGTCCATGGCGGCCGCCACCCGGGCCGCGTGCCAGCCGACTGTGCCTGCCCCCAGCACCACCACCCGGGCCGGCTGCACGCCGGTGCAACCGCCCATCAACACGCCGCGGCCGCCATGGGGTTTCTCCAGTAGGTGGGCTCCCACCTGGGCGGCCAGCCGCCCGGCGATTTCACTCATTGGCGCCAGCAAGGGCAGGCTGCCGTCATCGAGTTGCACGGTTTCGTAGGCCACCGCCGTGGTGCCCGCCTCCAGCAGGGCCCGGCCCACATCGGGGTAGGCGGCGAGGTGGAGGTAGGTGAACAGCACTTGGTCTTGACGCAGGTAGGCAAATTCCTGCGGCTGTGGCTCCTTCACCTTCACCACTAGGCGGGCGGCCCAGGCCTCTTGGGCGCTCACGAGCTGGGCCCCGGCGGCGGCGAAGTCGGTGTCGCTGATGCCGGCGCCCGCTCCTGCCAGGCTTTGGATGCGCACCTCCAGCCCATGGCTGACCAGTTCCCGCACGCCGTCTGGGGTGAGCGCGACCCGCTGCTCATCGCGTTTGATCTCAGTCGGGACACCGATGCTGGCGATCGAGGCGTTGGAACTGGCGCTCATCGCGCTGGAACTGGCGCTCGGGGCATGGGAGCTTGCGATAGAAAAATTGGAGCTTGCGCTCGGTGCACTGGAGCTGGTGCTCGCCATGTCGCAATCCCGTTCCTCCCAGGTTGGCGGCGGCGGCACCTGGCCAAGACTCCTCAGGGGCCGGCCGCAATCGGCATGCGCCAGCCGCTGCCAAAGGCCCGCGGGCTCACCTTCAACACCGGCGCCGCTTGGCGCCGTTTGAATTCCGCCCGTCGCAGCAGGCCATAGACCCGCTGGGCTAGGGCCGGATCGATCCCCTCAAGGCTGGGGCCCAGGTCTTCAGGGCTGCGGTGCTGCTCGATGTAGGCCTTGAGCAGGGGATCGAGTATGGCGTAATCGGGCAGGGAATCGCTGTCGAGCTGGTCGGGTCGCAACTCAGCACTGGGCGCCTTCAGCCGGATTGCCGCTCCGATCAGTTCACCCGTTGGCGGCAGGCCCAGATCGCGGCGGCAGGCCTGGGCGGCCCCGCTGTCGAGCCAGGCGCAGAGCCGAAACACGGTGGTTTTGTAGAGATCACCAATGACGGCCAGTCCGCCGTTCATGTCGCCATAAAGGGTGCAATAGCCGACGGCTAGCTCCGATTTGTTGCCGGTTGAGAGCAATAGCTGGCCTCCCTGGTTGGCCAGGGCCATCAGCAGGGTGCCGCGGATCCGCGATTGCAGATTTTCGGCCGTGAGTCCGGCGGTAGGGCCCCCCAGGGCGGGGGTCAGGGCGGCGTCAAAGGCGCCCATTAGCTCCGTGATCGCCACGGTTTGCTGGTCAAACCCCAGCCGGGTCGCCAGGGCTTCCGCATCGCTGCGGGAGCCGCTGGAGCTGTAGGGCGAGGGCATCAACAGGGCCTGTAGCCCGCTACGGCCCAGAGCCGCGCAGGCGATCACGGCCACTAGGGCCGAATCGATGCCACCGCTTAGGCCTAGTAGGGCCCTCTGGAAGCCGCACTTGCGGGCGTAGTCGGCCACCCCAAGCACCAATGCCCGCAATAGCTGCTCCTCTGCGCCAGGCAGGACCGCCGGGGGGGGAAGCGGCGCCTGGGCGGCTGCCGGGGGAGGGCTCCCATCCCAGTAGCCCAGGGCCACCTGGGAGCAGGGCAACTGCTGGCAGATCATGCCGCTGGCATCGACCACAAAACTGGCGCCATCAAAGACCAGCTCGTCATTGCCTCCCACCTGGTTGACATAGACCACCGGGCAGCCCAGCCGGCGGGCGGCAGCCCTGGCCAGCTGCTGGCGCAGGGCTGCCTTGCCCTGGCTGAAGGGCGAGGCGGAGAGGTTGAGTAGCAGGTCGGGCTTGTGGGGCTGGAGGGCGGCGATCGGATCGGCGCCCTCCAGCCTTTGGCCGGCCAGCTGTTCCTCCACCCAGAGGTCCTCGCAGAGGGTCAACCCCAGGCTCCAGCGGCGGCCCTGGCGCTCGATCTGGAGCAGGCAGGCTCCAGAACCGGAACGGAAATAACGCCGTTCATCAAAAACGTCGTAGCTGGGCAGCAGCTGTTTGCGGGCCACCACCTGCCAGCGGCCGGCGTCCACTAGGGCGGCGGCATTGCTGAGGTCGGGCTGGCTGCCGTCAAGTAGCGGCTCGGCGATGCCCACCAGCAGCCCCAGGCCCGCCGGCAGGCTGGCCGCCAGTTGATCGAGGACCTGCCCCTGGAGCTTGCGCAAAGAGGGTCGCAGCAGCAGGTCCCGGGCCGGATAGCCCCAGAGGGCCAACTCCGAGGCCACCACTAGGTGGGCGCCGCCAGCGGCCGCCCTCTGGCAAGCGGCCAGTAGCAGGGCGCCATTGCCCTGCAGATCGCCCACGAGCGGATTGAACTGGCAAAGGGCGAGGCGCATCAGGGCCGGGGCTGGGGAAGGGGCGGGGGCTGCAGGGGCGCCTCAAGGGGGGGGCTGGGGCGGCGATTGCGTCGCCGCTGGAATCGTCAGGGTGCCAGCGCCTGAGCTCCTTGGGCTTTCGTTGCTGGCGTCTTGATGGCCGGCGCCATAGAGATTGTGCTTGACCAATTCCGGCCAGAGGGCAGGTGGAACCTGTTCGGGACTGGGATGGTGGCGAATCTGGGAACTGGCACTGGCTGGAATTGCAAGGGGCAGCAGCTCAACCTTGCCGCCGAGCTGGCGCAACTGCTCCAGATCCGACTCCTGCAGGGCCCAGCCCTGGCGCGGCACCACGGCCAGACGGCACTGGCCCAGCAGCTGCTGGGCTTGATACCAGCGGGGGATCTGGCTTACCAGATCGCTGCCCACCACAAACACGGGTTCGGCGTCCGGCCAGAGGTCCAGCGCCCGGGCCAGGGTCTCGATCGCCCTGGGGCTGCTGAGCCGTTGCTCCAGGCCCAGGCGCGGATTGGCTAGGTGATCGACCAGGGCCTGCAGCAGGGCGGCCCGCAGTTCGAGGGGCGCTCCGTGCTGCTTGAAGGGGTTGGAGCTTGCCCAGGTCACCACCCGGGGGTAGTGCTCAAGCAGGCCCACCAGCAGGGCCCGGTGGCCGGTACTGGGCGGATCGGCGCTGGTGCCGAAGAGGGCGAGGGCCTGGCCGCCGCTCATGGCAGCAGGGCCTGGAGCGGCTGGGCGGAAGGGTTCCTTGTCGCGGGGGTCTGCGGCGCCGGGTCCTTTGGCGCCGGGCCCCAGGTCGCGTGCTCGTCGAGCCCCTGCCATTGCATCAGCCAGGCCTGTACCTGGGGATCCTGGCGAGCCAGGCGCCGCATCAGGGAGCCAGGTCGCTGCTGGCCCTGGTGGGCACTGCGCAGCAGCTCCGCCGCCGTCAGCCGGCCCGTGAGTCGGGTGGTGTGCACCGCCAGCACGGCCTGGGCCAGGGCCACCGGAGCGGCGGGGGCCAGGCTTAGGCCGGCCGTGAGCGGGGCGGCCAGCAGCAGCAGCTGGCGCACGCCCCCGAGCAGGAGCTGGATGGCCAGCTGGGCGCCGCCGAGCAGGGCGTTCTGGGTTGAGAGCCGCCGTAACAGCTGGCGCGCCCCAGCGCCGCCCATGGGCAGGCCATAGAGCTGGCAGAGCTGCATCACCAGGGCCGTGTCCAGGGCCAGGCCGCCGGCCAGATCAAGCAGCAGCAGGGGGTTCATCGCTACCCCGGTGGCCTTGAGGGCCGCAAAGCGACCAATCAGCCCCTGGGCAGCACTGCGGTGCTGGGTCAGGCGCCAGCGGTGTAAAGCCTGGCTGAAGCGATCCGCTGCCCGCAGGCCATTGAGCCCCAGCAAAAGGGGCCCCTGTTCGGCAAGCAGCTCCAGCAGCTTGCGGCGCAGGGGCTCGACCTGGGGGGAGCCCGGCTGGCTACGCACCCGCCCATCGGCGAGCAGGCTGGCCTGTCGCGGCGCCGAGGCCACGGCCACTAGCTCCAGCTGGCGCGCCTCGGGAGGCAGGCGGCGGCGGATGCTGGTGATCAGGGCCTGGCGCTCGCCTTCGGGCCAGCAATCGATGCGATTGAGCACCAGCAGGATCGGTTTGCCCGCCTGAAGCATTTGCTCTAGGGCCTCGGCCTCGGGGCTGCTGAGGTCGCCATCGAGCACGAACAGCAGAAGATCGGCGCCTAGGGCCACCCGGGCGGCCAGGCGCTGACGGGCCCGGGCGGCAATTTCATCAATGCCGGGGGTGTCCACCAATTCCACGCCGCCCAGGCCGGGGATGGTCAGGGGCCAGGTGACACGCTGCTGGTGACGGGTGCAGCCATGGCCCACGTCGGTGGCGAAGTGGGGGTTGCCGAGCAGGGCATTGAGCAGGCTCGATTTGCCAACGCCCACCCGGCCGAACACGGCCACCCGCAGGCGCCGATCGGCCAGGGCCCCCAACTGGCGATCCAGGCCCACCAGCTCGGGCGCCAACACCGACGCTTCCCGGCCACTGAGTTGCAGCTCGGCCCGCCAGCGCCGCAGCAGCAGGTCACAGCGCTCGACCACGGCAGGAGGCATTGGCGTGGGCGGTTGCGCCGTCCTCATCCCCGGTCCACCACGCTGTTGACCGTCTGGGCTGGCTCGGCCAGCTGGGGCTGGGGCCGGCGCCACCAGCCCGCCAACACGGCCAGCACCACATCGGAGCCGATCACGCCCACAAAACCGCCGAATTCATCGACCACCACTCGCGGCGTCTGGCTGCGGCGACGGAAGGCGGTGAGCAGACGATCGGCCCGGATCATCTCGGGCACGAATGCCACCGGCTCAGAAAACTGGGCGACGGGCGTGTGGCCCAGTCCTTGAACCAGGGCGGCCAGCAGGCGATCGCGGCTGGCGACGCCCAGCACCTCATCCACCTCTTCTCCCAACACCACCCACCAGCTGGCCCCCGTGCCGACCAAGGTGGCCTCCAGGCTGGCCAGTTCCGCCTGGCCCGGCAGGGTCGGCGCCGAGACCCGCGGCACCATCAGGTCCCGGGCCGTGAGGTCGTTGAGCTGGAACACCTTGGCGATCATGGCCGCCTCATCGGCTTCGATCTGGCCGGTCTGGGAGCCGAGACGGGCCAGAAGGCGGATCTCCTCTTCGTCGGTGGTCAGTTCGTTTTCGGCGGTGATGGCGGGCATCAATTGCTCAAGCAGCAACACCATCGGCAACATCAGCCGCAGCAACAGGCTCACGGAGCTGGCGCTGGCCAGGGCCACGGGCAAGGCGAAGCGGCTGCCGAGGGCCTTGGGCAGGATCTCGCCGAGCAGGATCACCAGCACGGTGAGGCCGATCGAAAACAGGGGCAGGGCGATGCCTTTGACCCCTTGGTTGTGGAATACCTGGGCGGCGTAGCCGCCAAGCATGATGCTGCCGAAAATATTGAAGGCGTTGTTGGCGATCACCAGCACTGCCAGGGCCCGGCCCATGCGGATTTTCAGCCGTTGCAGCGTCAGGGCGCCGCGGGGGGGCTGGGGCCGCCCGACCAGTTCATGCACCCGCAGCGGGTTGACCGTGAGCAGGGCCGCCTCCACGCCGGAACACAGGGCTGATCCGACCAGGATCAGCAGCACCAGACCACCCAGACCAACGAGCTCGTTCATGTCAGTGCGGACCAGGTCCGCCATTCCCTTGCAAAGCCACCGACCCTGGCGAGCCCCACGGGGTGAAGGCCCCATCCTGTGCCCACAAGGGCCTCCAGGCTGGCGGCAGCAGGGTTGGGCGCAGGTCCCATGGGGAAGCCGGCCTCGATCGGGTTCGGTTGTGCCATCGTCGCGCTGTCCCCGCCTGTTGGACAGGACCCCATGGTGATTGCCCCTGAGCTGTATGCCCAGCGCCGCGAGCGTTTCCTGGCGAAGCTAGGTGGTGCGGCGGCGGTGATTCCGGCGGCCAGTTTGGTGAGCCACCACGCCGATGTGGAATATCCATTCCGGCAGGGGAGCGACTTCTGGTATCTCACCGGCTTCGACGAGCCCGAGGCGGTGGCCCTGTTCCTGCCCCACCGCCCCGAGAGCCCGTTCGTGCTGTTTGTGGAGCCGAAGGAGCCCTCAGCGGAGGTCTGGGCTGGCCGGCGCTGGGGCTGTGAGGGGGCTGTGGCCCAGTTTGGTGCCAACATCGCCCACCCCCGCGAAGAGCTGGCCAAGCTGCTGCCGGAGTACCTCAAGGGGGCGGAAGGCATCGCTTTTCGGGTGGGGCGCCATCCAGCAGTGGAGCACTTAGTCCTCAAGGCCTGGGCAGACCAGTTGGATCGGGCGCCGCGCAGCGGTCAGGCCGCCCTGGGGCTGGTGGCACCCTGCGGCCTGCTGCATGAGCTGCGCCTGCGCAAGTCGCCCCAGGAACTGGACCGGCTGCGGGAGGCGGCGCGTATCTCCGCCCTGGCCCATGAAGTGGCCCGCGACGTGGTGCGACCCGGTCTCAATGAGCGCCAGGTGCAGGGCGTGATCGACCAGGTGTTTCTCGAAAACGGCGCCCGTGGACCGGCCTATGGCTCGATCGTTGCCGGCGGGGATAACGCCTGTGTGCTGCACTACACCAGCAACACGGCCCCCCTGCACGATGGGGATCTGCTGCTGATCGATGCGGGTTGCAGCCTCAGCGATTACTACAACGGCGACATCACCCGCACCTTCCCGATCAACGGCCGCTTCAGCGGTGAGCAACGGGCCCTTTATGAGCTGGTGCTGGCGGCCCAGGAGGCGGCCGTGGCGGCGGTGCGGCCGGGAGCCACGGCGGAGGCGATCCATGGCACGGCCGTGCGCACCCTGGTGACGGGCCTGCTGGACCTGGGCCTGCTCAGCGGCTCGATTGAGGCAGTGATCGAGCAGGGGGCCTACCGCCACCTCTACATGCATCGCACCGGCCACTGGCTGGGTCTCGATGTCCACGATGTCGGCGCCTACCGCCTGGGCGAACACCCGGTGGTGCTGGAGCAGGGCATGGTGCTGACCGTGGAGCCGGGCCTGTATGTGAGTGATCGCTTGCCCGTGCCCGAGGGGCAGCCCGCTATCGAGGAGCGCTGGAAGGGCATCGGCATCCGCATTGAGGATGATGTGGCCGTGACGGAGCACGGCCATGAAGTGCTCAGTGCCGCCGCCCTGAAGGCACCTGCGGCGATGGAGCGCTAACGCAGACGCTTGGGCACCAGGGGCCTGCCCCCGTTTCAGCGCAGGGCCGCTAAGGACTCTCCCCGAGCCAGTTCAGCAGGAGCGCTGGCGTCAGGTTGGCGGTCTGGCTCAGCAGCCGATCGGCGCCGGCGGCGAGCAACCCCTGCTCATAGGCCTGACGCGCCTGCAGCCGCTCGGACCCGTGCAGGTGCGGGGGCGCCACGGCCAGGCTGTGCCAGCGCTGCTCCCGCACCACCTGGCGGGCCCGTTGCACCGTCAGCACATCGGCGACCGTGTCGCCTAAATAGGCGATCGGCGGGGTATCAGGCCCTAGGGCGCGGCCAGCCAGTGCTTCGGCCAGGCGCAGCAAGCCAGTGGGATCGGGTTTGTCAGGGGCATCCCCCATGGCAATCAGGGGCGGACTGCTTAGGCCGAGGCGCTGCTCCAACACGTAGCGGGCCGAGGGCGGTTCGGCGCCGCTGACGAAGCCCCAGGCGATGCCCTGGCCAGTGAGCGCCTCGAAAAAGGCCGGGCTGACCAGCAGGGGTTCGCTGCCGATGAAGCCACGCCAGGCGGCCGGATCGCCTTCGGGATCCCCACCGAAATAGAAGGCGCTGAACACGGCCACTAGGGCGTCGAACCTGGGCAGGGGGCTATGGCCGCCGCGGCGCAGCAGCTCCAGGGAGGCTTCCCAGTCGTTGTTCCAGCGACCTTCCCCCTTGAGGGCATCGATGCTGGCCGGGTCCGGGCGCCAGCCGCCGTAGTGATGCACCGTTTCGCTGAGGGCGCGCCGGTAGCTGCCGGACACATCCCGCACTACCCCATCAATGTCGAACAGCAGAACGGCGCGTGGTGTCAGCTGAGGGCTCCCGGGGCTGGTAGGTTAGTTGTTTGTCCCTAAGCCTTGAGCGCTGAACCCATGAGCGGCACCCCTGGCGCCCCTGAACCCGAAGCCACCGGCGCGGTTGCTGCGGTGTTGACGGCAGAAATCGAGATCTCGGCCGAAGAAACGACCCAGGGCCGTCCGGTTCTGCGCGGCGCCAGCGCCGCCCTGGCCACCGCCACCATCGATGAGAACGGGGTGCCCTCCGGCCATACCCCCAAGGCCGATGAGGGCCGCTTCTTGCTGAAGATCCTCTGGCTGCCCGATAACGTCGCCCTTGCTGTCGACCAGATCGTCGGTGGCGGCCCAAGCCCCCTGACGGCCTACTTCTTCTGGCCCCGGGAAGATGCCTGGGAAACCCTGAAATCAGAGATCGAAGGCAAGAGCTGGATCACCGATAACGAACGGGTCGAGATCCTCAACAAGGCCACCGAGGTGATCAACTACTGGCAAGAGGAAGGCAAGGGCAAGAGCCTTGAAGAAGCCAAGCTCAAATTCCCCGATGTCACTTTTTGCGGTACCGCCTGATTGTTGAAACTGGGTTGAGAGCATCCGATTGAGAATGCAAGTGGTTAGCTGTTTTGATCCTTGCATAGTCGCGAACCCTTCCACTCAGGTGATTTCTTGATCTGGAAGCTCAGCTAGTCCCTTCCCCTTCCATCGGCTTAATCCAGCTCCTGACATCAGTTTAAATTCTCAAAGCGCCCCTAGGGGCGCTTTTTTGTTGCCTATTCGAGGCGTCCCGGCGGGCCGCAGTTGTTGAGCAAGCTGATGCCATGACCAAACTGTCGTGACCGAACTGGTGACCGAACTGGTGGTCGGTGGAGTGGTTGGTTGGTTGGAGTGGTTGCTTGGTCTTCGGAATCGATGGATGAAGTATTGACATCAATTAATCGACAAAAAAATAGGATGACTACCTCAAGGGTTGCCATCCTGAATTGGATTGAAGTTGTTGACTGCAGGCTTGGGGAGTGCCAAGGCAATGCCGTGACTGCCAGATGGAGTTGGCCCAGAGTTCTTTGGAAACCCTGGCTTCAGTTCAGAGCAACACCATGCAAGAGACCGAGCAGCCCGGGGCTCTTAGAAGGCCCCCGTGGCCCCGCTGGCCTGTTTGCGGGCGCGGGCGCGGGCTAGCTCCTGCTTGGCTTTCACCTGTTCGGTGCTGTTGGGCTGGCCTTGGAAACTGGCGGCTGCCTGTTCAGCGGCGACCAGGTCCTGGGCGGCCTGGGCAGCGTCGATACGGCTGCCCAGCTCAGCGCTGTTGACCAGAACGGTCACTTCATCAGCCTCCACTTCGGCGAAACCGCCCAGCAAGGCAATCGCCTTCCAGTCCTTGCCTTCCCGCACCCGCAGAACCCCGGTGTCTAGGGCCGCCAGGATCGAGACGTGGCCGGGAAGAATTCCCATTTGGCCAGTGGTGCTGGGCAGGATCACTTCGTCGGCAGTGCCATCGAAGACGCTCTGATCAGGGGACAGAACGCGCAGTGTGAGGGGCATGGGCAGCAGGGATCAGGATGCGGACAATGGAGCTGTTGGTGGTTCCGCCGCAATCAGCCCTTGGCATCAGCGGAGATCTTGGCAGCCTTGGCTTTCACTTCATCGACGTTGCCGACGAGGTAGAAGGCCGCTTCCGGCATGTCGTCGAGTTCACCGCCCAGGATCTGGTTGAAGCCCTTGATCGTGTCTTCGAGCTTCACATACTTACCGGGCATGCCGGTGAAGATTTCAGCCACGAAGAAGGGTTGGGACAGGAACTTCTCAATCTTGCGAGCCCGATCCACCGTGCGGCGGTCGTCTTCGGAGAGTTCGTCGAGACCCAGAATAGCGATGATGTCCTGGAGCTCCTTGTAGCGCTGCAGGGTGGATTGCACGGCGCGCGCTGTGCGGTAATGCTCGTCACCAACCACCGCTGGCTGCAGCATGGTGCTGGTGGAATCGAGCGGATCCACGGCGGGATAGATGCCCTTGGAAGCGAGGCCGCGGCTCAGCACCGTGGTGGCATCGAGGTGGGCGAAGGTGGTGGCCGGAGCCGGATCGGTCAGGTCATCCGCAGGCACGTAAACAGCCTGGATTGAGGTGATCGAACCTTCCAGGGTGGAGGTGATGCGCTCCTGCAGGCTGCCCACGTCCGTGCCCAGGGTGGGCTGGTAGCCCACGGCCGACGGCATGCGGCCCAGCAGGGCAGACACTTCCGAGCCTGCTTGCACGAAACGGAAGATGTTGTCCACGAAGAGCAGCACGTCCTGCTTATTTACATCGCGGAAGTGCTCAGCCATGGTGAGGGCCGAGAGACCCACCCGCATGCGGGCACCGGGGGGCTCGTTCATCTGGCCGTAGCAGAGAGCCACCTTCGACTTGCTCAGGTCCTCGGAGTTGATCACTCCGGATTCCTTGAACTCTTCGTAGAGGTCATTGCCTTCACGGGTGCGTTCGCCCACGCCGGCGAACACGGACACGCCGCCGTGCTCCTTAGCAATGTTGTTGATCAACTCCTGGATCAACACGGTCTTGCCGACACCGGCGCCGCCGAACAGGCCCACTTTGCCGCCTTGGCGGTAGGGGGCTAGCAGGTCGATCACCTTGATGCCGGTTTCGAAAACCTGGGGCTTGGTCTGCAGGTCGGTGAGCTTGGGGGCTTCCCTGTGAATCGGCGAGGTGAGGGTGGTCTGCACCGGGCCGCGCTCATCGACGGGCTCGCCGAGCACGTTGAAAATCCGTCCCAGGGTGGCTTCACCCACGGGCACGGAGATCGGTGAGCCGGTGTCGAGGGCTTCCATGCCGCGCACCAGGCCATCGGTGCTGCTCATGGCCACGGCACGGACGCGGTGGTCGCCCAGCAGCTGCTGCACCTCGGCGGTGAGAGCCACGGTCTGGCCGGCGGAGTTCTTCCCCTCAATGCGAAGGGCGTTGTAAATCCGGGGCAGCTTGCCGGCAGGGAATTCCACGTCCAGAACCGGACCAATCACCTGACGGACGATTCCCTTGGTGCCGGAGGCGGCGGGTGCAGCAGCAGCCATAAGTAAGGAGGATCGCGGAGGTCGCGCAGCGGGAGTTTGGGAGGCCCGCCCGAAGCGGCGCAACCTTACCACTGCCACCGTCACAGAACACGATCAGCCCCTGAGATCGGCTGTCTGGACTTGGCTCGCTCGCCTGGAAGTGGGCTACCGGCCTTGGTCTCGGTTCGTTTCCGAACCCCGACGCCGGTCCAGGACCTGATCCTGATCCTCGGCACGGGCACGGGCACGGGCACGGGGCTCGGCCTTGGGCTCGGCCTTGGGCTCAGCGTCGGGACCGGGTTCGGTCACCCGCACAGACGGCCGGTTGTTGGCCTGGCAGGGACCGACCTAAGTTGGCACTCAAGACGTCCGAGTGCTAATTCGGGCGTTGATTGGCGTCATTGGCGCCATGCCGTTGCTATCGCAATCCCTCCATGGCTGCTGTTTCTCTCAGCGTCTCCACGGTTAAACCCCTTGGAGATCGCATTTTCATCAAAGTCTCCGAATCTGAGGAGAAAACCGCCGGCGGCATCCTGCTGCCTGACACCGCCAAGGAAAAGCCCCAGGTGGGCGAGGTGGTGCAGGTCGGCCCCGGTAAGCGCAACGACGACGGCACCCGCCAGACCCCGGAAGTGGGCATTGGCGACAAGGTGCTCTACAGCAAGTACGCCGGCACCGACATCAAGCTCGGCACCGATGAATACGTGCTGCTCTCCGAGAAGGACATCTTGGCCGTCGTGAACTGAGGCGAAAGCTCCTCCGTCTGTCGGCTTCAGTCCCAACTCCCAATCCCCCTTTCCCAGGCCCTCTATGGCTAAGCGAATCATTTATAACGAGCAAGCCCGTCGGGCCCTCGAACGCGGTATCGACATTCTGGCCGAGGCCGTTGCCGTCACCCTCGGTCCCAAGGGCCGCAACGTGGTGCTCGAGAAGAAGTTCGGTGCTCCCCAGATCATCAACGACGGCGTCACGATCGCTAAGGAGATCGAGCTCGAAGACCACATCGAGAACACCGGTGTCGCCCTGATCCGTCAGGCCGCCTCCAAAACCAATGATGCTGCCGGCGACGGCACCACCACCGCCACGGTCCTGGCCCACGCCATGGTCAAGGCGGGTCTGCGCAACGTGGCTGCTGGCGCTAACGCGATCACGCTCAAGAAGGGTATTGACAAGGCGTCTGAGTTCCTGGTCGCCAAGATCAAGGAGCACGCCAAACCGATCAGCGATAGCAACGCCATCGCCCAAGTCGGCACCATTTCCGCCGGTAACGACGAAGAAGTGGGCCGCATGATCGCTGATGCGATGGACAAGGTCGGCAAGGAAGGCGTGATTTCCCTCGAAGAGGGTAAATCGATGACCACCGAGCTGGAGGTCACCGAAGGCATGCGCTTCTACAAGTGCTACATCTCGCCCTATTTCGCCACCGACACCGAGCGCATGGAAGCGGTGCTCGAAGAGCCCTACATCCTGCTCACCGATAAGAAGATCGGTTTGGTGCAGGACCTGGTGCCCGTGCTTGAGCAGATCGCCCGTACAGGCAAGCCCCTGCTGATCATTGCCGAGGACATCGAGAAGGAAGCCCTAGCCACCCTCGTTGTGAACCGCCTGCGCGGCGTGCTCAACGTGGCGGCAGTCAAGGCCCCTGGTTTCGGTGATCGCCGCAAGGCCATGCTCGAGGACATCGCCGTTCTCACCAACGGTCAGCTGATCACCGAGGACGCCGGTCTCAAGCTTGAGAACGCCAAATTGGAGATGCTGGGCACCGCCCGCCGCATCACCATCAACAAGGACACCACCACCATCGTGGCCGAAGGCAACGAAGTGGCCGTCAAGGCGCGCTGCGAGCAGATCCGCAAGCAGATGGACGAAACCGACTCCTCCTATGACAAGGAGAAGCTGCAGGAGCGTCTTGCCAAGCTGAGCGGCGGTGTGGCCGTGGTCAAGGTGGGTGCCGCCACCGAGACCGAGATGAAGGACAAGAAGCTGCGCCTGGAAGACGCCATCAACGCCACCAAGGCGGCTGTTGAAGAAGGCATCGTTCCTGGTGGTGGCACCACCTTGGCCCACCTGGCCCCCGCCCTCGAGGAGTGGGCTGC
>CAMAPJ010000040.1 GCA_945860085.1 Synechococcus sp. UW140
CTTGGCTGCGTCGCTAAGCGGATGATTGCGAGCGCCTTTTTCGTGGATCAGGCTTTCGAAGCCACCGAGACTCAGAAGAGCATCAAAGCATTCGCCGGAATATGCTGAGTCTGCCCAGACATAGTCATGCTCATTTTCTGGATCAAGCAGGAGTGGAAGCATCTGGCTGTCGTGGATATTGGCAGGAGTGACAGCATATCGGCGTATGAATCCATGGTCGACATCGATGCAAATACTGTTCTTGTAACCGTAGTAACTGAGGCCGTTCTTTTGTGTCCATCGAGCGTCTAAATCCTTTTGCTGCAAGCGGTCTGGGCTTTCATCCCAGCCCGCTGGCAGCCTTCCGGCTTTGATTTCCTTGTTCTCCTCGCGGGTATTGCGTTGCTTGGGAACAGGGACGAGAGTCGCGTCAATGATCTGACCACCACGGGCTTTGAGACCCTGAGAGCGCAGGTATTCCTCAAACATCTCAAAGAGTTCCTCGATAACTCCCGCCTTGCGCAGTCGCTCTCTGAAGAAGGCGACTGTGGTGGCATCTGGAATGCTGTTCATCACGCCAAGCCCGACAAACTCCTCAAAAGAGCGTCTGTCATTCACCTGGAATTCAAGCTCGTCATCGCTGAGGTTGAAAAGTTGCTGGAGAACGAGCATCTTGAAAAGTATCAGCGGATCAATCCTCTTGCGCCCTGCATTGCTCTTGCGCTCCTGAGCATAGCCCTGGTCAAGAAGTGGGCGAAATGATTCCCATGGGATTGAATCAGCCAGTCGCTTAAGAACCGGCTTTTTATCCTGGAGCTTTGTGACTCTTTGCTCTTCGTCCCAGAAGCCTCTCTGGCCCACCTTTGTCGCGCCAAATGCTCAACTAATAATAATCGAGATCATGCCGGAATCAAGTGACTTGTTGATTTTTCGAGGTGCCCTAAAGTAATATAGACTGTCATTAACGTAACAAAAAGGAGACTTACATGACCGACAATCAATCAGGGGTAGACAAGCCAGACTCAAGACAAGAAGGGGATGCGAATACCCTGCCACCTCTACGCAGCATCCATACCGAAAGCTTCCCGCTCCTCTTAGCCGAGATGGGCTCCTCCATTGCGGTCACCACCTATCAAGCCGGGAAGCTCGTTTTTCTCAGACCGCAAGATGGCAAACTCAATACACACTTCGCGGCATTTGACTCGCCAATGGGGTTAGCTGCCAATCAGCAGGTTCTCTCGATTGGCACGCCAGGACAAATTTCCCACTTCCGCAACATGCCAGCTGTTGCGCAAAAACGCAAACCCATAGGCCAGGTCAATGCCTGTTATATGCCTCGGGATTCACACACCACAGGCGACATCCTTATCCATGAAATGGCCTATGGAGACAATGATGAATTGTGGGTTGTTAACACCCGCTTTTCATGCTTATGCACCTTGGATAACATTAACAGTTTTGTGCCGTGGTGGAAACCCAGCTTCATCAGCGGCTACTCCCCGAATGATCGCTGCCATCTCAATGGCCTCGGCATGGTTGATGGCAAACCAAACTATGTCACGGCCCTTGGTGAAACGAATACACCCACAGGTTGGCGAGAAAATAAAAAAGATGGTGGTATTTTGATCGACGTGCCCAGTGGCGAAATCATCGCACGCAGTCTTTCTATGCCCCACTCGCCCCGCTGGCATAACGGCCAACTCTGGGTACTCGAATCTGGCAAAGGCACACTCTCGATTGTGGATCTAAACACAGGCAAGCATGAGGCGATCGCTACTCTTCCGGGCTTCACCCGGGGCTTGGATTTTTATGGACCCCTTGCATTCATCGGACTTTCGCAGGTTAGGGAAACTGCTGTGTTCAGCGGCATCCCCATCACCGAGCAAAACATAGAGCGTAACAGCGGAGTTTGGGTTATAAATATTAATACAGGACAGGTTGTAGCGTTTGTGAAGTTTGAAGAGGCGGTACAGGAAATCTTTGCAGTACAGATTCTTCCGGGCGTTATCGGCCCAGACTTGGTCAATGATGATCTTGAAATGATCCAAAACTCTTACGAGTTACCCGATGAAGCAATGCAGTTCGTGGAAATACCCAAGCCTGATCTTTAGGGCACCTCGAATAATTGCCGATTTCCGCGAGTTCTCTGAACATTAAAAAACCGCCAGAAGGCGGCAGATTAGCGCTATAATATGTGCGACACTGACTAGGGAGACTCTGGAAAACCAAGCCCGATTGCGCGATAATCACGATGTGATCGCAAGCCAGGACTGGGTTGATGGGCGGCAAACAGCTGGGTTTCTCCGACTACGAGCAGTCCACGGCAAAAAAGCGGACTAAACGCGAGAAATTCCTGAGCAGGTGGTTACCTGGCAAGCCCTCAGCGACCTGATCGAGACCTGTTATCCAAAGACAAGCAAAAAAGGCGGCCGCCCTCCCTATCCACTAGCCACAATGCTGCGGATTCACCTGATGCAGCAGTGGTACAGCCTCAGCGACCCAGGCATGGAAGAAGCGCTGATCGAGCTACCCATCATGCGCCGTTTCGTTGGAATTGACCTGATCAGCGACCGTATCCCCGATGAGACCACGATCCTGACTTTCCGGCACCTGCTTGAGCAGAATGAACTTGGAGGGCAGATCTTCCAGACGGTGAAAGCCCATCTCAAGGAGCGCGGCATGGCCATGAAACAGGGCACGATCATCGATGCCACCTTGATCGCTGCTCCCAGCTCCACCCTTACCGAGGCCGGAGGCCGAGCGTGGCGGAGCCACTAGAACAAGGAAAGGAAGCGGGATCCGGAGATGCATCAGACCAAGAAAGGCAACCAGTGGTATCACCGCTTCGCGGGGCTGATCCACTCAGTTGAAACTACCGCTGCCAATGTGCACGACATCACGCAAGCTGCAGACCTGCTGCACGGGGAGGAGAAGGTTGTCTATGCAGATGCTGGCTACTGACCCTACTCCTTCGGAGAAGCCTTACGGCTAGAGGCGTTTGGCCTCACTAGCTCATAGCCTCCGGCCGACTTCGTCTATATTCCCCCGTACAGCTGCTGCCAGCGGTAATAAGTCGCTGGGGATACCGCCAGCGCTCGGCAGACGTCAGCGACGGCCTGAGCCTGGTTCAAGAGCTGCTCAGCGGTGCGCAACTTGCGGATGATCTGTACTCCTGCGGAGAAGCCTTCGGCTACGGGGCTGTGGCGTTTGGCTTTCATCGAGGCTTCTCCTTGCCAAGTCTGGCTGGTGGGGAAGCTCTCATAAGCATTGGTGCAGCTTTTGGGGTCCACGTCAAGTGCCTGGTGAGATTACGCGGCCGTGGGACTTCAGGCAGGGGGGAACGGGGCACCGCAGCGCAGGGGCGGTCGCCGGGGTGACCCTCAAGCGCGCCCGTCTCGAATCCTCAGAAAGCCCAGCCCAGCGGGGCCAAGACCACCTGCAAGCAGATCGGCTCGTTTGCCCAGGCCCAGGAGCTGCTGCGGCAGGGGCACAGCTATCAAGATCGCAATGGGGATGGGGTGGCTTGTCAAGGGTTGAGGTGAGTTGATCGGGCGAGAACAGCTGGCATGGAATGGCTCGGGTGATCAAAACCATCGGGCGACGTCCTTCATGACGGGCGCACCCCCACAGTTCTAAGACCTCTAGTTTGAGGCCATTGGGGGACCTCGCGGGGCTGCTGAGACCGTTCAGGCGGGAGGTGCCCACTACAGCCAGGGCACCACCTTCCGACCTGGGTCACAATGGGTTCATGGCTATCGCGACTGGCTTACCCCTAAACAAACGGCTAGCGGGCATGGTCGCCGAGATCCGACAGGTGATCCCGGCAGCAGAAGTGCGGCTGTTCGGTTCTTGGGCCCGTGGTGATGCTCGACCCGAATCAGATGTGGATCTATTGATCACTGCCCCAGATGATTGGTTGGGTCAAAGGGATCGATTTGCACTCCTTGGCGAACTCTGGGGTGCGGTAGCCCAGCCTGACCTATCGGTTGACCTGGTGCTCCATTCCCGCAGTGAAGCCGCAAGGCGCGGCCTGGAGCCTGGTTCCCTTGTGTATGAGGCCATTCGCGATGGAGTTCTGCTTGACGGCTAGCCCTGAAGCCTCCCGCTTGCTGCGCGTGGCTCGCCGCGATTTGAAAATGGCGCGAAGATTGCTTGACCCGGAAGTGGAGGAGGCCAGTTGGGGATGGGCCACCCAGCAATGCCTGGAGAAGACCTTGAAGGCCTGGCTCCATACGCTCGGGACCAAGCCCCCTCCTACCCATGACCTGGCGCGATTGCTGCTTTTGCTTCAGGAACTTGATGTGAATGTGGGCGAATTACTGCCTTTTCGGGCCTTCACAACCTTTGCAGTCCAGACCCGCTACGAAGACGAACCGGAAGAGCTTTGTCTTGATCGTGTCTCCTGGAGCGACCGCGCTGAAGCGTTGATTGAGTTGGTGCAGAGCAAGCTCAGCGGTTAAGGGAATTCATATCCCTCTCGGCATGCGAGCTCCGTAGTTCGATGTCCATGGGCGCTGCCCACTGCTTCATAGCTCTCAAGTGGTTACTCTCGCCCGCTGTGTAGCGCACCTTCCGGCGCAATCAACTCCACCGCCTGCCGGGCCTCTCCCAGCACCTGGAAAAGCACCTGGGGCTCGGTCTGGAGCAGGGCGATCCAATGCTCCAGATAGGCAGCATGGCTCTGCAGCTCACTGCCGATCTCCAGCCGATCGCCCAGGAGCACGGCTCCTAGCTCGGCAACTAGCTCCTCTCGGGCATAACGGGGCTTGCCAAAGGCGCCACCGAGATCGCGCTTGAGGCGGGAGGAATGGCCGGTGGAATGGACCTGCTCATGGGCCCCTACCGCCTGGGCGGCGCCGTGGGCCTTGTCCATCACCACCAGCCGCATCAAGGGCGCAGCCCCAATCTCTACGCCTACCCGAGCAAGCAGCTGGGCCTTGAAAAAGCGAAGGAGCTGGGCTGCACCGGCGTCCATGCCATGGGTACGCTTTGGATGCCCTGCCAGGACCATCCAGGGCCCTAAACCCCTGATTCCAAGGCTTTCCTGTCTGGAGCGATCCGGTTGTGATGACCAGCAGTAACCGCTTTGGATGGTTCATGTTGGTAGGGTGCAGTTCAATTAAGTCTCGCTAATTGCTGGGTAGGTTGTACCTGTCGCCCGTTTTCCCCTTTCTGGCGCCTTAGGCAGTGCTCGAGGATGGCGCGAGCCACATTGAGACCAGTGGCTGCTTCAAAGCCGCAAAAGCCTGGGGCGCTGTTGACCTCACAAACGCTGTAGCCCTCACCATCAAACAGCAGATCAACCCCGGCGATTTCGAGCTGCACGGCGGCAGCGCTGGCTAGGGCCAGCTTTTCGATAGCAGAGTTGATGGCAAAGGCCTCGCCATCGCCGCCGCGACTAATGTTCGCCTTGAAGCTGCCGTCGGTGCTGCGGCGCAGCATGGCGCTGAGCACCCGTCCTCCGATCACAAACACCCTCAAATCCTCACCAGGACGGGTGCCGATGTATTGCTGCAGGATCAAGCTCTGGGAACGATCCAGAGAGGAGACAAGCTCCATCAGGTCCTTAAAGCTGCTGGGATTGTGGATTAGTACGATGCCATTGCCGTAGGAGCCCACCACCAGCTTGACGACACAGGGGAAGCCAATCTGTGCGGCAACCAGTTCAAGGTTTACCGGAAAACGGACCAGCATGGTGCGTGGAAACGGCAGATTGCGCTGGGCTAGCAGCTGGTGGGCGTAGAGTTTGTCCTTTACCGCCTCAATGGCGTCGCTCGGGTTGATCACCGTCACGTCAAGGTGTTCGAGTTGCCGCAGGATCGCCAGGGAGAAGTAGTCGGTACCACTGCCCGTGCGGGGCAGGAGCACATCGGGCAGATCAACTTCTTGGCCACAGCGGCGGATTGAGCGGCGGCCCCCACGGCTGACAATTAAATCGATTTCTTCGGGTGCGACGGCCTCCAGGGCAACCCCCATGGGTCGTGCCTCCTCGCGTAGCCGTGTCAGCTCATAGGGCTCCACGAGCCCGGAGGGCCGCGTCTGCAGGATCCAGAGGTTCATGCCGGCCTCAGCCAGAACCCCACTGTTCTCGCGGGTGGGGGGCCACGGGTCCAAGGCTGGGCGGCACAGGTCAACGCTTTAACGGCAACAGGCCAAACAGCAGAAGGCCTGCGAAAGCTGGCAAATCGTTGATCTGATCTGAAGGGTTTGGTTCGCTGATCCCCTCAGATCGGACCGGTCTCTGCAATCTGTTTGCGGTCTTGATCTGAAATCTCGCCTTGGCCATCCCTCCCACCTTTGCCTTGCCCTGCCCGCTCTCAGCCGGCTGGGAGCTAGTCGAGCAACGGCTGATCGAACCCAGCCAGGGGGGCGGCTTCTCGGCTGGGGCCTACCGCCCCGAAGTCGATGAGTTGTGGCTCCTTAGTGATACGCCCCACGGCGGCATCAGCCGTTGGCGGGGTCTGCGTGAGCGGGGGCTCAAGGGGCTGGAACCGCTGCCGCCCCTCCGCCTAGACCAACCTCAACCGATGGATGGCGAAGGCCTTGTGCTCGAGGGGGCCAACCTCTGGTTGGCTAACGAGGGGCGCCTGCAGCCGCCAAGGCCTGCGGGCCTGCTGCGCTACAACCTCGGCACGGGGCAGTTCCAGCAGACCAAAGCCCTGCCGGCGGCCTGGCAACTGCAGGCCAAACAGGGCCTGCGCAGCAACGGCGGGCCAGAATCGCTGACGCACCTACCGACGGCTGGAGCGCTGCTGATGGCGGCGGAAATGCCCCTCCTGCAGGATCCCCCTGGCCAGGTTCGGCTGCTGCGCTGGCAGCCCGATGGCACCGGCACGCTGCAGCCGGTTGAGCTCAAGCCCCTCGCCCTGCCGCCGGGGGGCTGGGGCCTAACAGACCTGCTGGCCACCGATCAGGGGTTGCTCGGGCTGTGGCGCCACTTCGAAGCGCCCGACCAATGGCAAGCCAGGCTGGTGCTCTACCCCGCTGCCGCCATGGCCGCCAAGCCCAAAAAAGGTCAAGCGGGCCAGCCCGTAACGCCCCTAATCAGCTGGAATCTGTTGCAGCTGGGCCTAGCTCCCGACAACTGGGAAGTGCTGCTGGCCGCCCCGCCCCTTGGCGATGGCCGTCCAAGCGTGCTGCTGGCGACCGACGACAACTTCAATCTCCTGCAACGCTCCCACCTGGCCAGGCTGGTGCCCCGCCAGCAACCGGGCTGTTCAGCCCCACCCCATCCATGAACGGCTCCGCGCTCAATCGCCGCCAGTTATTGCAGTTGCTTGGCATCGGAGCCGGCAGCAGCGCGGCAGCGCTGGTCTCCCCCCTGCTGGAAGCCCATAGCAGCACGGCAGGAAAGGTGGCCCTGCCCTTTAAGCCGGTGCGGGTCCCCGTGCCCTTACCGAACGACGGTCTGGGTGCGGCTGAGCAGCGGCGGGTGTACCAGACGTTCAGCGTCGAAGACAAATTGCTGGTTCCCGAGGGATATCGAGCCGAGTTACTTGCTGTCTGGGGGGATCGTCTCGCCGCCGGTCGCTTCGGGTTCAACAACGACTACTTGGCGTTCCAGGCTCTCCCTGGTGGGAAGGCCCTGTTGAGTGTCAACTTCGAATACATCAGCCCCAAGATCTGGGCGGCGGGCTACGGCGAAGCGGTGGGCAGCCCCCTGCCCTTAGAACCCCTCAAGCAGGCCTTAGCCAGCCGCGGCGGCAGCGTCGATGCGGCCAGCCTGGCGCCCGATGACCCCTTGCGCCCCCTGATTAAGGCCGTGGCCCAAGCCGCCATGGCCGATTTGGGCATTGGCGTGATCGAGCTCCAGCAGGGCAGCGACGGATGGCGACGCACCAGCGGCAGCCCCTACGAGCGGCGTATCGATGGCCTCTCTGGCCTCAACCAGCCGGAGCAGGCCCTGCGCTGCAGCGGCCCGGCGGCGGCGGTGTTTCGTCACAGTGAGTCGCTGGGCTACCGCGACGGCCTGGGGGAGAGGATCATCGGCACCTTTGCCAACTGCGCTGGTGGCAACACCCCCTGGGGCACGGTGCTCAGCGCCGAAGAAAACTTTCAGTCCCAGGTAAGCGAAGCAGTCCATGCCGATGGATCGGCGGCCCCTCCCGCTGCGCGGCCGTTCCGCTGGGATGGATCACGGCTCGATGGGCTTGGTAATCCCTTCGGCCTAGCCGGCAACAAGTACGGCTGGATGGTGGAATTCGATCCGCGCGAACCGAACACCGCGGCGGTGAAACACAGCCTGCTGGGCCGCTTTCGCCACGAGGCCGTCGCCGTGGTGGCCCGGCCCGGTGAGCCGTTAGTGGTGTACTCAGGCTGCGATCGCCATGGCGGGCATGTGTACCGCTTTGTCAGTGAGGGGCTCGTGGGTGACCCGGGCGATCGAACCAATTCCCGGTTGTTTGGGGCGGGGCGCCTTGAGGTGGCTCGCTTCAACGCCGATGGCAGCGGCACCTGGATCCCCCTGGAGGCCGACACGATGGTGCAGCCCCAACAACCCAGCCATTACGAACGCTTTGGCTTGCAGCAACCAACCCTGCTGCCCCACAGCGACCGCAAGCGCAGCGGCAGTGAAGCGTTCCCTAGTGATGCCGAAGTGCAGTCCTATGGCAGTCGCTTCCGGACCCTGGGGGATCTTTACCCCTTGGGCGGCAGCGATCGGGACGCGCAGCTGCGTCAGCAGGGGGCGATCCTGATCGATGCCCACCTGGCTGCCAACGCTGCCGGGGCCACCGCCTGCCCGCGTCCAGAGGACACGGACATCGATCCCAGCAACGGTGACCTGATGATCGCCTTCACGGCGGCCGGCCGGGATGAGGGCGGTTGCAGTGATCCGGCGATCTTCCGCGGTCCGAAGGGCGAATCGCTTTGGCCCCACGGCTGGGTCATGCGTCTCAGCGATGGAAGCACCGGCCGAGGAGCTGGCTTCCGCTGGCGGATGGTTGCCTGGGGCGGCCTGCCCTGGGAGGGGGGGCTCGGCTTCAGCCATCCGGACAACCTGGCCTTCGATCCAGCCGGTAACCTCTGGCTAGTGACCGATCACCCGGGGGGGGAAGGCCTCGATGTGTTCGGCAACAACAGTTGCTGGGTTCTGCCGCGAGCTGGTGCATTGGTAGGCCAGGCCCTCTGCTTTGCGATCGGTCCGGTGGAATGTGAACTGTGTGGCCCTTGCTTCGACAGCGAGTTCCGCACGCTGTTCCTGGCGGTGCAGCACCCCGGCGAGGGCCACGGTGTGCGCCAGGGGAAGAAAGTGGAAGGCCAGTCCCACAGCCTGGTGGACCGCAACGGTCAACGTTTTGAGCAGCTGCGATGGGTGCCGCTCGGCTCTAACTGGCCATCTGGCGTACCCGCCAGGCCGCCCAGGCCCGGGGTTGTCGCAATCCGACGCCTCGATGGTGGTCCCCTGGTGAGCGGCTAAAGGCTTCCAACAGTGCTAAGTCGCTTCTCCAGCTGGCAGCGGTTGTTGGGGGCCTAATTGATCACTTGTAGGCTTTTGATCTGCCAACGCCTAATTGCTGCTGCCAGGCTGTTCAGGGCCTGGCGATCTGGAATACAAATGCAACCGACGCCCGGAAAGCAATTGTGAATGCCGAGACCCGAACGGCTGGTGGCAAACTTGGGCTGTAAGTCAATCCAGAGGTCCTGGCCAAGGGGCTCTGGAGAACCGAGGCGATAGGAGCCTGGAGGCAAGGGTGAACCATTTCCTGGAGACCAACGCCGATCCAGCCGTTGGCGATTGCTGGCTCCAGCTGCTGCTTGCCAACTGGCCAATTGCTTGGGGCCATCAGTGAGTTTGAGTAGCCAGATTGGATCGCCATTGCGATAGGTGTCTTTGGTGCGCTCTAGGGTGAGCATCGCTGCCGCATTGGCAGCGATTGGAAGTGTCGTGGTACAGAGTGCAAGTACAGATCCGATTAACTTTTGCCAGCTTAGGTGAGCCATTGTTGTTGGCTATATGGAATCAAGATTTGAACAACTTACAGGCTTGCTCGTCTGACTTCGCCCCATGATCCGGAATCCTTGCTGTCAGCGGGGCATTTCACCTGGCAAGCAGGGGGCGGCAACTAGCCCCCTTGGGCCTGTAGCCCCGCTGCTTACCTAACTGTTGCGATTGGAAGCGCTACCCGCCCTGATCCAGATTCCGTCCTCAGAACTGATCTGAAATGCGGCCAAGGCTTCCAGAGATGCAGTGATTGGACGCCGGATCTGGCATGGTGCGCGAAAAGCTAGGTGTCAGTCTCTGCCTATCTTGATTCTCTCGGATCGCGGTAGGGATGCTGAAAATCAAGGCCTACGCCGATCTGTCCTCCGGACCTGCCTGTCCTTACTCCTGGGCCAGCACCGCCAGACGCCGGTCCTGGGTCCATAGGCCACAGTGGCTCAGCTTGGCGGCTGCCAGCAGGTGGACATCGACATATCCGATTCCTCGACCCATCAAGTTGCCCCGCTCGATCAACAGCAACACCTCCGAATCGCTGGCCACCAGTGTCGTTGCAGGCCCAGCAACAGGTCCAGCACCTGTTGTCGGTTCTGCAGATTGCCGCAGGCGATCTCACCGATCACCCAGGGATGGATCAAGACCTCCCCTTCCTGCAACAAGTTGGCGAGGAGTGGTATCCCGCTGCGCAGGTGATCCACCCAAACCGAGGTGTCGACGAGGATCAAGCGGCACTCCGGCGACGGGCGCTCTCCCGTTGTACCAGGGCCCCCAGGGCTTCCTTCAACAGGGCGCTGCGTTCTAGATGGCTGCACAACTGCTTGGCCTTGGCCAGAAGCTCGTCGTCGAGGGTCACGGTGGTGCGCATGGTCCAGACCGGAACTCGCATCTGTCTAGTCATCTTTTGATGATTTGATGGATGCTCAACTGGTTAAGGGCTTGCTATCGCTGGGATCACTCCTCCGGCTGTCAGTTACAGCCCCTGGGCCCAGGAGCCAGAGGCAGAAAGACGGCTGGACAATGGGGGCCAGCAAGGGGCCCCCTGGAACTCGGAGCCCGTCACTCACCCCACTGCCACCACCGGCAGCGCCGGCTCAAGCTCGAACTTCTCAATGCTGACCTGCTGCTCGGCCCAGGCCTCCCGAGCGGCGGCGATGGCATCAGCCCGCTCCAGGAATAGGGCAATCACCGGCAGCACCTCTTCTTCCAAGAGGGCGATTTCTTCCTCCACCAGGGGCGCCTCATAGGAGCACTCCCGCACCCCCAACTCCTGCAGGCGCAGATAGCGCTCGATCCGTTGCTGGGCCAGCAGCAACAGGGAGATGGGATGGGAGGAGAGCAAGCTGGACATGGACCTGGGCGCCTGGGGCGCAGCGATGGGACGCATTCCGTGCCGCCGGATCAGGCAAGGGGCGCGTAGCGCCTCGCGTCAGCCCTTGCCCCGGCGGACGCTGGAGCGACCCGGCGCGGAGACCCCTGACGGGGTTGGTGTTTGGCGATCAGGGCCCATCGGGCCCTGGGCCAGACCCTGGTTTTGGTGCTGGTCCCCTGCCTGACCCTGATCCAGGCTCGCTTTCCTCCTGGCCCTCCCGCCGCCGCAGGCCCAGAACCACCGAGCAGGGCCAAGGTGGCATTGATCGCCGATTCAAAGGCGTCGTTTAGGCGGCTAAGAATTTCCGGGCAGCCCTTGGAGCGCAGCTGGGCATAGCGCTGATCGAGCAGGTGGGCGCATAGGCCTACACCCACGCCGTAAAGGATGAACTGGGCCAGGAAGATGCCAGCCAGACATCCCAGCAAAAAGCGCTCGCGGTTAAAGCGACTGCCCGGCCAGGCGCCCAGCAGGACGCTGAGCAGCAGATAGAGGCCAATGGCCACCGTGGCGATCAACACCACCATGGGAGTTAGCTGCTAAAAATCCAGGCCCAACCGGAGCTGGAGCCTTCCAGCAGCCAGCGGGGATTGGTGTTGGCAAATGAGTAGTGCTGATTCCGGCCGGCCCCCTGGCCCTGGCGGGCCCAGCCGCCACGGACGAGATCGAGTTCGCCGTAGGGGTCGTGCACGAGCCAGCCCGTGGCGTCATAGCCGCGCACGGCGATGTAGTGGCCGCCACCCGTTGGCGCAGACACGGGGCCGTGATGCAGGATCCCAAAGGCCAGACCAAAACCCCTGTCCAGTTCGGCCTTGGCCCGCTCCACGCTGCAGGAGCTGATGAACCGCCCCGGTGCCTTGAGTTCTGCCAGGGCAGCGGCATGGGCGGCCTGCTCGGTGCTGTCGCCATGGCGCTGCACCACCTTGAGGTAGTCGAGGTCGTCCTTGATGCCCGGAACCTCCAGGTAGGCGAGGTTCATGGCGATTGAGGAGGACTGGCAGTGCCGCCAGCCGTCGGGGCCGTCGTTGGTCTGGTCAAAGAAGGGCAGGTCCAGGGCGTCGGTGCCGGTTTTCTTGGGCTGTGGTTTGGGCGTCGGTACCGGCGATGGTGGCGTGCTGAACTGCCGGGCCCATGGGGCCTGCTCATCGAGGATCTGCGCGCCGCCGTCGAGGGCAGCGATGGCTGCATGCAGTGCCCGGACCGCCGCCACCTGCTGGGGCTGGTCGCGATAGTTCTGCCAGCGCTCCAGAAAGCGCTCAGCGCTCATCGGCTCGGCCATGGCGACAGCTGGCGGGGTCCCTTGCTCTTGCCAGCAGCGTCAACAAAAAAGCCGGTCTGGGGCTGGTCTCCGGCGGATCAGCGTCATTGCTGCATGAGGGCCAGGGGCCCATGCGCTTCAGGACAGAACCGACCGCCCAGAGCAAAGCCACCAAGAGGCAGTACGCTTTGACGTACGCAGTGGGGATGGACGGAGATGGCCAGCGTCTCGGCGACAGAAGCCCGCAAGCGGCTTTATAGTCTGATTGATCAGGCCTGCGACTCCCATCAGCCGGTGCAGATCACCGGAAAACGGGGCAATGCTGTGTTGCTGGCTGAAAGCGACTGGACTGCGATTGTCGAAACCCTCCATTTGGTTTCGATCCCAGGGATGCGCGATTCGATTGTGGAGGGGCTAGCGACCCCGATCAGCGAACTGAGCGACCAACCGGGCTGGTGAGCTGGCGCGTTCTATTCACCCGGCAGGCGCAGAAGGATGCCCGCAAACTTGCGGCCACAACCCCAGCCCTGAAGGCCAAGGCACAACGTTTGCTGCAGTTGCTAGCAGACGATCCTTTTGCTCAACCGCCACCGTTTGAGGCGTTGGTGGGGGATTTACGCGGGGCCTATTCGCGTCGGATCAATATTCAGCACCGGCTGGTGGTTCAGGTGCTCAGCGACGAGCAGGTCGTGAAGGTACTGAGGATGTGGAGTCACTACGAATGAGGCCCTAATAGGGCAGGAGAGCCAGAAACTTCGGATCAACCGGCTCCCTAGCCGTGAGCTTCTGACCACCGAACAGGATCTGCTCAGCCAAATCTGCGAGCCGATCGCAGAGGATCGTGGCCCGCCGGAAGCAGAAGCTCACGCGCTTAAACGAATCGGAGCAGTGATGCTTGGAGTTGCCCCGAAATGGTGGACAAGTCAATAGGAGACACGCCATGACCCTCAGACAGTCCAGCAATGACCAACCCAACCAAGACCAGGCGCCAGTTCACGGCGCTGCAGAGGCAGGAGGCTGTTGAGCTCTGCTTAGCCGAGGGCCTAACCTGCAGGGCTGTTGCCCAGCGGTTGGGCCTGCCTAACAGCACCCTGGCCAAGTGGGTCCGCCAGGCCCGCATTGATCGCGGTGACCTCGGAGCCACCGATCAAGGTCAGCTGACGAGTGGCGAGCGAGCTGAACTCAACAGGCTGCGCACAGAAAACCGTGAACTCAAGAGAGAAAAGGATTTTTTCAAGCAGGCGGCAGCGCACTTTGCCAGGGAGCAGCTACCGCCGAAAGGTTTCGCTTGATCAACACGCTGTCGGACCGATTTCCCGCGGCCTGGTTGTGCCGGCAACTGGGTGTGGCCCGCAGCGGCTACTACGCCTGGCGGCAACGGCAGCAGCACCCAGGCAGGCGGGCCCGGGAGAACACGGTCCTCACGGCCCAGCTACAGACGGTGTTTGAGCCTCACCGTGGTTTCTACGGCGCACCACGCGTCCATCAGGAGCTCAGGGCCGCTGGCCTTGATGTGGGGCGCCATCGCATTGCCCGGCTCATGCGCTAGTCAGCGCTCAAAGCCAGGACCCGCCGTGGGTTCAGATCTTGCCGGAACACGGGCAACCGCTCCAGTGGTGTGGCCGAGAACCTACGGCGATCGACCGCTGCGGTCAGTCTCCCTCGTCCTCTCCCCAGAAAGCCTGGATCTTTATTGCCGCCAACAGCAGCGCCGCTGCTTCCGCCAGGGCCTTCTCCTTGCGGCGCAGATCCTGCTGCAGGCGCTTGATCTCCCGTTGATCCTCCTGGTGCCGCTTCTGGAGGTCCTTCTGTTCGCTCATCGTCAGCAGCGGCTGGGCATTGGCATCAAGTGCCTCCGGCACGCTCGGCCTATGGCCGAGGTAAGGGCAGCCTGGCGCCAACGGTCCACCTGCACCGGCTAAAGGCCCCGTTCACGACAAAACACACCGAGTTCACTGGTGTTGAGCCCGGCGCTTTCCAGTACCACTGTGAACTTGTCGGCAGCGCTCCAACCTTCTGGGTCCTTCTCTGATGCCGGAACCACTTCCCCCTGCAACCGCCAGGCCTTCCTCCAGGCGTACAGGGTGGCGATATGGATGCCCAGCTTCTTGGAAATCTGAGCCACGCTCTGGCGTACTGGCGGACTCATCCGCCTTCTCACATCAGCTTTGAGCGTCTCGCTGTAACGACGCATTGCTCTGCTCCATCAAGCCCCCTAGTGGGTGGTACTGGTCGGACTGGAGAGGCGTCATCTTTGCTGGCAGAGGGGGCTTCGAGCTCAGCCGCCTGCTGCAGCGCTTTCAAGCCAATGGGCCAGACGCTGACCTACTCGAAGTGATTCGCAATCGCAGCCTTTCCTGTTGGTTTGAGAAACACCAGCACGGCTACCGCGCCTTGGAGCAGGCGATCCGCTTCCGCAGCCTGCTGGCTAAGGCCGATCTCCAGGTACCCAGCTTCGAGGAGGGGCTGCAGCGCTACTGCACCAGCTGGTGGCGCCTGGACCAGGCCTACCGGCGTTGCATCTTCCATGCCTGCACCTATCAACAGCCCACCCTGTTCAAGCCCCTGCGCGAATGGCTAGAGGCCCAGTACGTCAACAACCTGCTGCTGCCACTCACCAACCGCTGGAGTGACCAGGTCAGCCCCCTGAGCAGCTGGGAAAGCAAAACCCTGCCCAGGCAGCGGGACTTTCATATGCGCTACGTCCATGCACCCCTCAGCTCCAAGGGGCTCAAGCGCCTGTTTGTGGTGATCTCCGATGCCCTGCGCTACGAGGCCGCCCGCGACTTTGCCGATCGCCTTAACGCCCAGGCCGGCAAGGGCTGGCAAGCCGAGGTAGACGCCATGCTCGGGGTGCTTCCCTCCTACACCCAGTTGGGGATGGCGGCCCTGCTGCCCGGCGCCCAACTGGGCCTCAATCCCGCCGATGGCACCGCCCAAGTCGATGGCCAGAGCGCCACGGGCACCGATAACAGGGACAAGATCCTCAAGGCCTACGCCAATGGCCGCGCCAAAGCGATCCTGGCTGAGGATTTCCTGGGCCTTGCCACCAGCAAGGAAGGCGCCGAGCTCACCAAAGATCACGACCTAATCGTGATTTATCACAACCGCATCGATCGCATCTGCGATAAACGCGAGAGCGAAGCCGACACCTGCCAGGCGGTGGAGCAAAGCTTCGAGGATCTCGAGCTGATCCTGCGCAAGATCGCCAGCCTCAAGGGCAGCCAGGTCGTGATCACCGCCGACCACGGCTTCCTGTTCCAGCAGGAGCCCGTTGATGCCAACGACCGCTCCGCCTTTCCTGCCGCCCAGGAGCTCAGCTTCAAGAACCGGCGCTTTGCCCTGGGCAGCGGCATCAAGGCCAGTGCCGGCCACAAAGTCTTTAGTGCTTCGGAACTGGGCCTGAGCGGCAGTTGGCAGGCGGTCTTCCCCCTGGGGCTCGATCGTTTTCCGCGCTCGGGGTCAGGGTCCCGCTTTGTCCATGGCGGCACCTCCCTGCAGGAGGTGATCGTTCCAGTGATCAAGCTGAAGCGCGAACGCAAGGACGAAAGCCGCGTCGTCGAGGCCGAACTGCTGCGCGTCCCCGCCAAGGTCACCACCGGCAAGCTGTCCTTTGGCCTGTTCCAGCTCGAACCGGTGCAGCCCCGCAAGCGCCTGCCCCTGCAGCTGCGCCTTGGCCTCTACGCCAAGGCCGATGGCACCCTGCTCTGTCCCCACCGCACCGTGCTGCTGGATTCGGCAGCCCCTGAGGCCCGGGAGCGGGAACAGCTGGTGATCCTCGAGCTCTCGAACGCTGCCGAGGCCTACAACAACCAGCTGCTGGAGCTGCGCTTGGAACAGATGCTCGATGGGGTCGACAAGCCCCAGCCCTATAAGAGCTTCGAGCTGAAGCTGCAACGCTCCTTCGGCAGCGACTTCGACGACTTCTGATGGGCTTAGTCCATGACTAGACTAATAAGGCCGCTGGGAGGCGCCGTCATGCGCGAGGGTCCAATGCGAGTAGTGAACGTGCACCAGGCCAAAACCCATCTGTCTCGCCTGATCGATGAGGCCCATGCCGGCGAGACCATCGTGCTGGCCAAGGCCGGCAAACCCTGGGCTCGCCTGATGCCCCTGGCGCCCGCTGCAGCCCAACGCATCCCGGGCCGGCTGCGCAGCTGTGGCCCCCTGGGCAATCCCCAGGCCCTGCTCGATCCCATGGATCCAGCTGAATTGGCCGCCTGGGAATCCAGCCCTCTGGTGGGCGAAACCCCGCAGCTGTGAGCGGCACACCCCCACCCGTGGAAAGCAGCCTTTCCTATCTGCTCGATAGCCACGCCTTGCTGTGGTGGTGGTTTGATCCCGATCGACTCTCAGGGGCTGTGCGCTCCGTGCTTAGCGGCTCAGAAAACCAGGTGCTGGTCAGCGCGGCGTCGCTATGGGAGCTGAGCCTCAAGCATCACCAGGGCAAGTTGCCCGAACTAGGAAGCGCCATCGCCGATCTCCCGGGCCTGCTCCAGGCCGATGGCTTCGAGGCACTGCCGATATCCCTGGCCCACGGCATCAGGGCCGGCGGCTACAGCCAACCCCACCGCGATCCCTTTGATCGCATGCTGGCCGCCCAGGCCGAATTGGATCGATTGGTGCTGCTCACCGCCGATCCCCAGCTCTCCACCTTTCCTTGTCAAACCCTCTGGTGAGATCCCATGGCGCCTGAAGCCCCCAGCCCCCTAGACCAAAAAATCCTCGAGCACTTAGCCGGCCTGGTGGTGCGTAAGGACCTCACCACCGAGCTCAAGCAGAACGCCGTGGTGCCCACCTATGTCCTCGAATACCTGCTCGGCCAACATTGCGCCACCGATGATCCGGCCTTAATCAGTGAGGGATTGGAGTCGGTCAGGCGAATCTTGGCCAAGCATTATGTGCACCGCAACCAGGCCGAGCTGGTCAAATCACGATCAAGGAGCGCGGTAGCCACAAGGTGAGCGACAAGCTCACCTTGGAGCTCAACGACAAGGGTGGCTTTTATGAGGTGGAGTTCACCAATTTGGGGCTTAAGAAAGTCCCCATTCATGTCGACTTCATCAAGCGCTACCCCAAACTGCTGGTCGGCGGTATCTGGGCAATCACCGATGTCGAGTACGAACTTCCGGCCGATCCCAAGGCCAGTCTCTGGCTGATCGCTAGCGTCAAGCCCATCCAGGTAGCCGGCGTCAACCACGAGGAGTTCCTCGCCGCCCGCGCCAAGTTCAGCACCGATGAATGGATGGATGTGCTGATGCAGAGCGTCGGCTTCAATCCAGAGCACTTCAGCCGCCGCGGCAAGCTGCTCACCTTGATCCGCCTGATTCCGTTTTGCGAGCGCAATTACAACCTCCTGGAACTCGGTCCCAAAGGAACAGGCAAGTCCCATGTCTACGCCGAATTCTCCCCCCATGGCCTGCTGATTTCCGGTTCCGAAGTCACCGCCCCGAAGCTCTTTGTCAGCAATGCCAATGGCAAAATCGGCCTGGTGGGCTACTAGGACTGCATCTGCTTTGACGAGTTTGCCGGCAAGGACAAAAAGGTCGATAAGACGCTGGTTGATATCATGAAGAACTATATGGCCAACCGCACCTTCTCAAGGGGCATCGAGCAGCTCAAAGCAGAGGCCTCAATGGTGTTCATGGGCAACACCCAAAAGTCCGTTGCCTACATGCTCAAACACTCCCACTTCTACGAGCCGTTGCCCGATAAGTACATCGATTCGGCCTTCCTTGATCGCATCCACGCCTTCAACCCAGGCTGGGAAGTGCAGCCGGTGCGCCATGAATTGTTCTGCACAGGCTACGGATTTGTGGTCGATTACATCGCCGAGGTGCTCAAGCACCTGCGCACCGAGGATTTCACGGGCCTCTATAAGCCCCATTTTGAGATCAGCTCCGAAGTCTCAACCCATGACCAAACCGGCTTCGAGAAAACCTTCTCCGGCCTGATGAAGATCCTGCATCCCAACGGCCAAGCCAGCGCCGCCGAGATTGGCGAACTGCTGGACTTTGCTATGGAATGCCGCCGCCGAGTGCGTGAGCAGATCCTGCGTATCGACGACACCTTCAAAGCCAATGATTTTGCCTATCGCCCCCTCGCCGGCGGCCAATCGGTCACGGTGTTGACCCCAGAAGAGCGCCAGTACCCCCAGTTCGCAGGCCTAAGGCCCCTGGCGGCGAACTCTGATCCAGAAGACACCGACCCAACGCAAGTCGATGCAGCGCCAGCCCAAGTTTCTGATGAGAAGTCCCCTGCGCCTGTGGTCACCGCCGATCCAACCCCTGTTTCGGCCCATCGCAGTCCCGATCTCAAGCCCCTGCTTCAGGAACGCCATGTGGTCTTGCCTGAGAACACCAAAGGCTGGAGCTATCGCCGCCTCTTTGGCGACTATCTGGTAGGGGCATCCCAGATCACTATTGTTGATCCCTACATCCGAGCCATTCACCAAATCCGCAACCTGGTGGAGTTCCTGCGCATGGTGAATGAACTCACCCCAGCTGGCGATGAGGTAGCCGTTCACCTGATCACCGCAAGTGATAGCGAAAGCAAAGAGAAACTTGAAAAACAGACCGAAAACCTCAGCCAAGTTCAAGACTCCTATGCGGAGACAGCCACTCCCTTTAGCTTCGAGTACTCAGCCAGCCCCAATTTCCACGCCCGCAGCATCCGCACCGACACAGGCTTGAAGATCACCCTTGATCGCGGGCTCGATATCTTCCAATGGTTTGAACATTCGATCTTTAATGCCGCAAGTAACCTCCAGGAAGCTCGCCTCACCAAGGGATGTGAGGTGAGTTTTATTCGACAGACAAACGATGGCAATTAAAGTACATTTTTTCTGTAATCTTCTGACCTAACTTTTAGGTTTTCAGCACGTCTCTCACATCCGATAGTCTGTTAGTTCTGGGGCGCCCAATCAGGGCACCCCATTCTCACCCTGAAAGATCAGAACCGATAACGAGCCCCAACCCGAGCCCCAAAAGCGCTGAGGGAGTCGTAGTTCACCCGATCAACCGAAAAGCCGCTGCTGCCCTGGTAGGTGCCTTCCACAAACACATCCGCTTTGGTACTGGCTTGATAGGACACCCCGAGCTTGGCTTGGTAGCCCAAGACGCCTTGATTGCCCGATTGCTGAGTCAAGGTGATTCCCAAGGCAGACGCCGAGTACGCACCCCAGCCCACATTCGTGTAGCCCAGGCCTCCGCCGACATAGGGCGTGAACTTGCTTTTCGTTGGAATATCAACGTAGGCACTCAGGAGAACGGAATTAGTGCTTACGCTGCCATTGCTGATCGAACCGGTCAGGCTGGTTCCAAGGGCATTGGCAGTGATGCTATTCAGGCTTGCCCCTGTGTAGGCATAGGTCAGCTCCGCGCGCACGGGGCCAAAGTCATAGCCGGCGCCGATCTCACCGGAAAAGCCACCACCAAGGCCGTAGGAGCCGTTCACCCCAACGCCAAGGATGGTGGTGTTACCAGTTACATTTTGGGGCTAGGCGCCCCCCAAGCCAACGGTGGCATAAAAACCCTTCTCGGATGTGGCGCTTGCCTGGCTAGCTGTCTTGCCATAGGGATCGCTGGCATCCGAGTCAGCCTTTGCCGCAGAAACCGAGACAAGCGATAGACTTGTTGCAGCAATTGCAAGAGCGATCGGGCGCAGAAGTGTCATGATCGTTTAGAGCAACGGCCGCAGCTTAGCAGCTGTAGATACAATGCAAATTTACTGCTTGTCAGTAAACCAATTGATCCCCTGTTTGGCGGTTGCTGTATGCGTTAAACGCATCAAATGAGTCGATTGAGGCCTCGATTCTCTCTGCGAGCTCAGTCAGCACGGGGTACTGCTCCCAAGCGCTAGCGTTTACCAGCAACCAGATCTGCTCCCGCAGTGGGTTGGCTAACTCCAGCCAACGCAGGCCAAGGCCATCACGGCTCAAGGCAGCAAACCAGCTCGGCGTCGCAACACAGGGCAGGGCCTGAGTCTCCAGCCACTGCCGCCAGTTGCTGGAGACTCAGGCCCTGGGGAACCGGACGGGCCATCCATTGCTGTTGGCGAACAGCCGAGGCCAACCCCGGCGCACCATCTAGGGGCGGCACCGCAACCTCCGACCAGCGGGGCGGCAGCTCTTGCACTCCAGCAGGTGCAACCAGCCCCAGCTGCCAAAAGCCCAGAGGAACCAACAAACAACCATCCCACTCCTTTGCCGCATGGCGGCACACCCCTTCCCCACGCAGTTGGGCGGTGGCAATGGGGACAGATGGTTGCTCACCAACTGCACGCTGATCTGGCCCTTGGGGCCGCTCTGCTAACAACGCCTCGATCTCCAGTGAACTCACTAGGGCCCCATCGAGAATGGAGCTCTCGACCAAGCGATGCAGCCATCTAACGTGGCGAAATTGAGCAGGTACCGGTTGCACCTGGCGAGCGCGATCGATTAGGCCCTGGCGCAGGGGATCGCTGCCAATCCTCAGGACCCCTGAGGCCAGGCGATGGGATTGGAAGGCACGACGCAGCAAGCGAATGCATTCCGTTTCGCCATACTGCAAGTCATCAATAGTTCGGCGGGTCGCTTTGTTGAGCCCAAAATCTCTGCTGATTTTCCGGTAGCGGCGACTGATCGTCGGCTGGGACAGATTGAGGGGTCCGGCTGCCGCCACCATCGAGCCGCACAGCTCCATCAGATCGAGGGTGTTGAGGCCATCAAATAATTCTGGATAGCGGTAACTGGTGGCTGCCAGGGTGGCGCCCATCGAAAGATCCCAATGCCCATTGAGCATTGGGGCAGCACTAGGCCTAACTGCAAAACTCCGTGCGAAAGACCAAGCTGCTTGCGTTTACGCCTAGTCGCATTAGGCAGGCTGCAGTGCTTTTGTGGACGATTCGGTACAGAAATTTGGTTTTTCGCATGGAATCCTTGTCCTAGTTCCAGCCCCCTGCCAATCTGCAGTGATGACCGCCCCCCTGCGCTGCCACCTGCTGATTGGTGCCCCCGCCAGCGGCAAGACCACCCTGGCGGCGGTGCTGGCAAAGCTCACCGGTGCGGTCGTGCTCTCCACCGATGTGGTGCGGGCCGAGTTGTTTGGCGATGCCGCTGTTCAGGGCCCTTGGCGCGACATCGAGGCCCAGCTGCACCACCGCATCCGCCAGTCCGTGGCCGCCGGCATTCCGGTGATCGTCGATGCCACCCATGCCCGCCGGCCCTGGCGCTTGGCGATCACCCAGGCCCTGGCCCTGCCGGCCCCGGTGGAGTGGATCGGCTGGTGGCTCTACACGCCCCTGGCCACCTGCCTGCAGTGGAACCAGACCCGAGATCGCCTGGTGCCAGAAGCGGTGATCCGCGAGATGGATGCTGCCCTGGCCGATCCGGTCTTTGGCCCCAGCCGGTCCGAGGGATTCGCGGCCCTGGTCGCCGTGGTTCCCACCCAACAGCACGACCTAGACGCCCTGCTGGTCGATGAGCTGGCCCGCCTCGATCGCCGCATCCGTTCGGCCCGCAACCGCGAACACCGGTTTGCGCTCCATGGCTATTCGCGGCTGCTCGATCTCGAGCGCTTGCTCTATCTCCTGCGCCTACTGAGCCGCTTCCCGGATCTGGCCGGCAGTGATCCGGCCACCGCAGCCGAATTAGAAGCGATCGTTTCGCCCCAGCCGCCAGGAGATCTGGCCGATCGCGCTGCGGCCTTCCTGCGCCGGCTCCATGGCGAGTGCTACGGCGATGCCACCGCCCTGCGCGCGGATTTGGCCTGGCTGGAGGGCAACGGCTTCTGCGCCCTGGAGCCAGCCCTTGGCCCGATCCAGCCGCCACCGGAGCCAGCAGTTCCAGAGGCAGCAGCGTCCCAGGCCACTGGTGCTGGCACCTTGGTTGGTGGCGTGCATGGGGGCTACCCGCCGCTGGCCGATGTCCAGGTGTTCCAACGGGTGTTCGTGTTACTGCGCCACCTACTGCAGCAACCGTTTGACCGCCAGGCCGGCACGCCGTTGCCCGAGCACCTGATCACCCAGAGCGAAACGATTCCCGGCGCCTACCTCCCCGGTGAGGCGGCCACCCTGCGCAAGGACCTCGAAAAGCTGCTCACCCCCTATGGCTTCCGCCCCCGCAACGACAACGTGCGCCATGGCTACGCCATCGGCACCGCCCTGCTCTCGGCCAACCGGCTGCGGGAGATCCATGGCCTGGTCAGCCAGGCCGCCGGCAGGCTGGCCGATCCCAGCGCCCAAAACCTCCTCGCTGAACTCGAGCAGCGGCTGCAGTGGGGCGGCATCGCCATCGATCAAGCCACGCCAGTGCGCGCCTTTGCCAACCGCTCGATTGTTGATGCCTCCCTGGTGCGGCCCGATTGCCTAGCGGCAGAACGGCAGGCCGAGCGCCTGGAAACCGCGATCGTCGAGCGGCGCCGCATCGAACTAGAGCGCTACAGCTCGGTGGCCGCCTTTGCCGATAGTCCCACCGGCTGCTTCCGCGTCTGGCCGCTGCAACTGCTCTTCCACAACATCGGCTGGTACCTCGTCTTTGAAGACGACACCATCGGCCGCGAGGAAGGCCTAATCCGCTGCGAACGGCTCGATCGCCTCGCCCTGCGCCACAGCGAAGACCGCTATCGCCGCGGCGACGAGCCCCACAGCAATGCCCTCAGCCGCTTACAAACCCTGCTGCACCACAGCGGCGGCATCTATTTCGGCGACAACCTCGATGCCCAGCTGCTGCTCTGCCATAGCTCCCCCCAGCAGCGGGCTAAGGCGCTGGTCACCCTGCGCTTTTGCTGCCAGGGCTGGGCCTTTGCCTTCATCCGCGAGGGCCTGCAGCGCTACCCGATCGAGCACACCCGCTTCTCCAAACGCCTCAGCGGCGATCAGTGGTGGCACCACCCCAAGGCACCCCATGTCCTCGATCCAGGCGACCCAGCAGGCTCCCACCCCTACCCGGTGGAACTGGATCTCCCCCCCTGGACCGTGCAACGGGACATCGACCTGCGCAACTGGCTCTTTGGCTTTGGCGCCGGCATCCGCATTGAGAGCCCCATCGAGCTGCGGGAGGAGCACCGTCAGAAGCTGGAGACTGCCCTCGCGGTGTATCAGATCACTTGAAACGGGCGCAGGCCAAGGCAACCTCAAGACCCAGCCATCACACCTTCCATGGCATACCCCCACATCGAAGCAATCCTGGAAGAAGGCGGCGACATCACAGTGGGGCGTGTCGGGCCGATCGACTGTGTTGCCTCCGCCAGCACCAGTTATGACTGTCCGGTGATGCTGGTGCGACGCGATGGGGAGAGCTTCGTAGCGCTGCTGCGGCGACTCGATCGCTCGATCGCCAAAGCCTGGGAGCAGGAGATCACCATTGATGAGGTGAACGGTTGAATGGCATCAGAGGACATCGCGAAAACTGATGCGTGACTGACAGACAACTGACAGATCAGCCCAACTCGACCCAGTGAGGGAGAGAACATGAATCGCCTCGCTATACTGGATGACATAGGGATGGTTGACCATGGCGCAGGGGATCTTCGTTGAGCTGGCGGTACCGGATGATCCCTTTCTAGACGTCTTCTGCTGTGGCCAGGCACGGGTTGATCACTACTTCCGCAAACGCGAATGGTTTGCCGAGCAAAGCAAAGGAGGGTCGCTCGCGACGTACGTCTACCGCGCTGGAGAGGCTGGACCGGTTGTGGGCTATGCCTCCGTGAGCTTCCGCAACCAGCCCCATCCTGATGACGCGAGCAGCTCGAAGGCCAAGGTTCTGGTGATCTCGATGCTTGGTGTCGACCAAGCTTTTCAAGGCCAGAGCAATCCCTCGGCAGGGGATCAGTCCTACGCCGCTTCAGTCATGGCCGACCTCGAGGAACGCGCGCGATCCAAAGCGAACTGTGTTGCCCTGAAGCTATGGGTACGCTCGACCAATGCGAGGGCAATCGGCTTCTATGTCAAAGTCGGTTTCGTCAGAGATCCAGGCCGACCATTCCAGCTTGATGATGGCGACCCAATGCTCACGATGCGCAAGTTCTTGCGCTGAACTGGAATCAAGACAGCGGTAAATCGGTCGACTCGTCGTCGCAATCAACAGGTGTGAGATCCCTGCGGCTGTTGCGATCGCGCAAGCCTTCCAAGCGCGACCTCACGGCCTCCACATCTTCCAGCAGGAAGCGCCAGTGCCCCCCAGCGGTCTGAAAGGCGCCAGGAAACCAGCCGCCCTCCAGCCAGTTTTTCACGGTGTTGGCTGACGAGACCCCAAGCAAGGTGGCGGCCTGCTTGCTGGTGAGCGGGGCCGTTGTGGCACTCGCGACCAGCCGATCAACCAGGTCGCTGCGACCAGCCTCCCGGAGGGCGGCGGTCACATCACTGAGGAGAGCCGGGTGGATCGCAGTCATGGGGCGATCCTACGCCAAAGCGTCAAATCCGTCAGTTGGTGTTGCGCGATCGTTGCGCCACTGCCGCCTTGTTCAGCCGCGGCGCCAAAAGCTGGCAATCCATTTCAGTTGAGCGAGCGGACCCGGCGCTGCTTGTGGGAGGCCTGCTCGATGGTCTTGAGATCCTCGGACTCCTGCTGCAGCTCACCGGCGACGGCCTCC
Source organism: Synechococcus sp. UW140 (assembly GCA_945860085.1). Classification (GTDB taxonomy): domain Bacteria; phylum Cyanobacteriota; class Cyanobacteriia; order PCC-6307; family Cyanobiaceae; genus BAIKAL-G1. Next base: position 25,113 of record CAMAPJ010000040.1, read on the forward strand.
AGGTCGTCTGCGGCGTCACGCAGCTGGCTGCTCAGCCTGAGACCTTGCTCAATCGAGGCGCTGTAGGCCGCTGCCGCCTGATCAATCTCGGCGAACAGCTCTTTGTATTCCTCCGGTGGGTTCCGGTCCCACTCGTCCATGGCGACCGCCGCCTTCTGGAGTACCCCTAAGGCGGAGCACCAGCTG
>CAMAPJ010000041.1 GCA_945860085.1 Synechococcus sp. UW140
GTCACCCCGATTGAAGAAATCGGCATCATCGGTGCCCGTGAGATGTACCGCTCCCTCGGCACCCCCCTCGAGGCCATGGCAGAAGCCGTGCGCGAGATGAAGGCTGCGTCCACGAGCCTGCTCACCGGCGCTGATGCCGAAGAAGCCGGTTTCTACTTCGACTACGTCGTCGGCGCCCTCTCCTGAGGCTGCTTCCCTTCACCCCTCCGCCTCTTTTCAAGGTTCCATGCAAGACGCCATCACCAACGTCATCAACCAGGCAGACGTCCAAGGCCTGTACCTCGACACCTCCTCCATGGGGCGCCTCGAGCAGTACTTCGCCAGTGGCGAGCTCCGCGTTCGTGCTGCCACTACGATCAGCGCCAACGCCTCCTCGATCATCAAGGAAGCCGTAGCCAAGGCGCTGCTGTACTCGGACATCACCCGTCCCGGTGGCAACATGTATACCACCCGTCGTTACGCGGCCTGCATCCGCGATCTCGACTACTACCTGCGTTACGCCACCTACGCCATGCTGGCCGGTGACACCTCCATCTTGGATGAGCGGGTTCTCAATGGCCTCAAGGAGACCTACAACTCCCTGGGCGTGCCTATCGGTGCCACCGTGCAATCGATCCAGGCCATGAAGGAAGCCACTGCCTCCCTCGTCGGCCCTGATGCCGGCCGGGAAATGGGTGTCTACTTCGACTACATCAGCTCCGGCCTGGGTAACTGATCCCTGCCAACGGCACACCCTGCGGATCCTTACCCATGCGCCTGTTCAAGATCACAGCCTGCATTCCCTGCCCTGAAAAATCCCGCAGCCAACGGGAGCTTCAGAACACCTTCTTCACCAAGTGGGTGCCTTACGAAAGCTGGTTTGCTGAACAACAGCGAATCATGAAGCAGGGCGGCAAGATCCTGAAGGTGGAACTGGTCTCCGGTCGCCGTCAGGTCAACGTCGGCAACTGACTTGTTTGCCTAGCCCTTGATTCGTTCATCGATTTCATTCATCGATTTCGTTCATCGATCATGCTGGCGACAGCTGCCTGGCCTCGGCCGGGCTTTTTTTTGTCCCTGGCCCCTCGCCAACGGCCAGGTTCAAGCGTCTGAATAGATCAACCCGTGGATGCATCAGTGGAGGGAACCAAGGCCCAGGGGGGCAACCCCAGCCAACGCCACAACCTGCTGCCCCTTCCCTTCAGCCAGTGGCCGGCAGAAGCCCGGTTGCTGCTGGGCATGGTGGCCATCTGGAGCCTGGTAGGCCTGCTGGTGCTGGCCTCGGCTAGCTGGTGGGTGGCCTCGCGGGAGATGGGCGATGCGGCCTACTACCTCAAACGCCAGGCGATCTGGATGGTGGCCAGCTGGGGTCTGCTCTGGCTGGCGATCCGCCTCAACCTGCGGCGTTGGTTGCGGCTGGCCGCCCCGGCCCTCCTGATCACGGGTCTGATGGTGGCCGCCACCCTGGTGGCTGGCAGCACGGTGAACGGCTCCAGCCGCTGGCTGGTGATCGGTCCGCTCCAGATCCAGCCGTCGGAACTGATCAAACCGTTTGTGGTGCTGCAGGGAGCAACGCTTTTCTCCCACTGGAAACGCATTTCCGTCGATCAAAAGCTGCTCTGGCTGGGCGTGTTCGGCGGCCTGATCCTGCTCATTCTCAAGCAACCCAACCTCAGCACTGCCGCCCTGACCGGACTGCTGCTCTGGTTGATGGCCCTGGCCTCGGGCATCTCCTTACCGTCCATGCTCGGTACAGCTGTATTGGGCGGAACCGTAGGCGTTGGCAGCATCCTGCTCAACACCTACCAACGCGTTCGGGTCACCTCCTTCCTCAACCCCTGGAACGATGCCCAGGGGGATGGCTACCAGCTGGTTCAGAGCCTGCTGGCGATCGGCTCAGGTGGCTTGTGGGGCCAGGGGTTTGGTCTTTCCACCCAGAAACTGCAATACCTACCGATTCAGTCCACCGACTTCATCTATGCGGTCTTCGCCGAAGAATTCGGCTATGTCGGCTCGATCATGATGCTGGTGTTTTTGCTGCTCTTTGGCCTAGTCGGGCTGCGCGTCGCCCTCTCCTGCAGAAGCAATCAGCAACGGCTGGTCGCCATTGGTTGCACCACCTTGCTGCTGGGCCAATCGATTCTCAACATCGCCGTGGCCAGCGGGGCCATGCCCACCACCGGCCTGCCCCTGCCGATGGTGAGCTACGGCGGTAATTCCCTGCTCTCGAGCCTGTTCACGGCAGGCCTGCTGATCCGCTGCAGCCTCGAGGGCGCTGGCCTGGAAGCGCCGCTGACTTCGCGGCGCCGCCGCAGGGATGCACCGATAGGCTGATGGCATGAGCCTATTGCCCGTGGCCGCCTGGGCCAGAGCCAGTGAGGAGCTGCTGCAGAGCTCCCTGGCCGCACCAGGTCCCCTCACCCTGGCTCTGGTCTTCGCCGGTGGCCTGCTCACCAGCCTGGGGCCCTGCTCCCTCTCCCTGCTACCGGTGACCCTGGCCTACCTGGCCGGCTTCGGTGACCAGGGGGCCAAGGCCTGGCCCCGCAGCCTCAGTTTTGTGGCCGGCATCATCGCTTCACTGGTAGTGCTAGGGCTGGCCAGCGGCCTACTCGGGCGCCTCTACGGCCAAATTCCGGGATTGATCCCCAGCCTGGTGGCCGGACTGGCCGTGGTGATGGGCCTCAACCTGCTGGGACTGCTGCGGCTACCCCTGCCAGCGGGCCCCGATCCGGAGCGCTGGCGCCGCTGGGTGCCACCGGCCCTGGCCCCTTTGGCGGCGGGCCTGGCCTTTGGTCTGGCAGCCTCTCCCTGCACTACGCCCGTTCTGGCTGTGCTGCTCGGCTGGATTGCCCAGAATGGCCGGCCCCTGGCTGGGGTGGTGTTGCTCACCGCCTTCGCGTGCGGCCAGGTGATGCCCCTGCTGCTGGCAGGCACGGCGGCGGCGAGCCTGCCGCGCCTGCTGGCGCTTCGGTCTTTGGGGCAATGGGTCCCACCGGTCAGTGGCGTTGTGCTGCTGATCACGGGCGCCCTGACCCTGCTGGCCAACTGGATTTAACGAGCGGCCCTCCCGATGCTGAACCTGTCCCTGGACGTCACCAAGCGCCAACTGGGCCGCCTACTCGGCTGGATCTCCGACCTGCGGGTGGCCATCGGCCTGCTACTGGTGATCGCCATCAGTAGCGGCCTGGGCACCCTGGTGCCCCAGAAGGAGCCAACCGCCCTCTATCACAAGCTCTACGACACCCAGCCCTGGCTGGGGCTGCTCAACGGAGATGCGGTGCTGAAGCTGCAGCTCGATCACGTCTATTCGAGCGGCTGGTTTTTGGGCCTGCTGGCCTGGCTAGGGCTAGCCCTGATTCTCTGCAGCTGGCGGCGCCAGTGGCCCGCCCTGCAGGCCTCCCTGCGCTGGATCGACTACAAATCACCGCGCCAACTCAGCAAGCTGACCCTGGCTGAAACCATTGCCGCCACCAACCCGGCCACCAGCCTGGGCCAGCTCGAGCAACTGCTAAAGCAGCAAGGCTGGACGATTCAGCGCCAGCCCGATCGCTTGGCGGCCAGGCGTGGGGTTGCGGGCCGGGTGGGGCCCTTGCTGGTGCACGCGGGCCTCGTGGTGTTGATGGTGGGGGCCGCTTGGGGCTCCCTGGCGGGCCAACGGCAGGAACGGTTCCTGGCCCCCGGCCGGGAACTCGACCTGCTTAATAGTCGCGGCGAAAGCCAGATCACGGTGGCCGTGGACCAGTTCCAGATCGAACGGGATCCGACCGGCCGGCCCGAACAATTCCGCTCCGCCCTCACCCTCAAGGGCCCCGATGGGACCAGCCTCAAACAGGCCGAAATCAGCGTCAACCATCCCCTGCGCTTTCGGGGCATGACCCTCTACCAGGCCGACTGGACCCTGGCGGCGATTGGCGTGCAACTGGGGCGCTCTCCGGTCCTGGAATTGCCGCTGCAGACCTTCCCCCAGCTGGGCGATCAGATCTGGGGAATCGTCCTGCCGACCCGCCCCGATGGCAGCCAGCCCGTCTTGCTGTCCCTGAGCAATGAGCAGGGTCCCGTGACCGTCTTTTCAGCTGACGCCAAGCCGATTGCCAGCCTGGTGCCTGGCGGCGAGTCGGTGGAGATCCAGGGGCTGCCCTTGCGGGTGGACAACGTGCTAGCAGCCAGTGGCATTCTGCTCAAGCGCGATCCTGGCGTGCCGCTGGTGTATAGCGGCTTTGGCATCGCCCTGCTCGGCGGGGTACTTAGCCTGGTCGCCACACGCCAGCTCTGGGCGATCAGCGACCCGGCCAACGGTCGCCTTCACCTAGGCGGGCTATGCAACCGGAATCTCACCGCCTTCGCGCGGGAATTACCCCTGCTGATCACCTCACTCCAGCAGGTTGAACAGGCGAGCTGACAATCCAAAGATCGCCTACCGAAAACCAGCCAACCTTGAGTTCTGCTGTTGATAGGGACCCCGTAAAAGCCTCAGCAGGGCAGACGCAGACCGTGACTCACCTTGATCACCGTATGCACATTGCCGCGGGGATTGAAATCGGCCTCAAGCTGCAGCCAGGTCGGCGCGCAGGCGGCCACCCAGTCATCGACAATGCGATTGGCGACTTCCTCATGGGAGATGCTGCGATCACGCCAACTGTTCACATAAAGCTTCAGCGCTTTGAGCTCCATCACCCGAGGCCCGGGCTGATAAATCAGACGCAAGCTAGCGAAATCCGGATAGCCCGAGAATGGGCACAGACAGGTGAATTCTGGAAAGGTGATTGCTATTTCATAGGCCCGCCCCGGCCGGGGATTGTCAAAGCAAATCAGCTGGGCCTCGGCGATGACGCGCTGGCCGTAGGCGGGGGTCTGGGTGAGGGGCTCGGACGGATTCAACACAGCAGGGCAACGGAGGGCCAAAGGCCGAAAGCAAGAACGGCTTATGCGGCGCCATTATCAACGATAGGGACTGGGCCAGGAGCCGGAGCGCACCAGGGCCTCGCGCCGCCAACTGGATCGTCTACTGGGAGCTTCAAGCCAGGTGGCAACAGACAGGTCCCAACAGACAAGTGCCAAAAGCCCAGTAGCGGCGCCGATCCAGGGGCCCGAGCACCGGCCCGAAGGCAGGGTCCTTCAACAGATCGCAACCAGGGGCGCCAGCCCCGTAGCTATAGCTACTTCAGGAGTCAGGAGACTGGCTCCTAATGGGCTTGCTCCAGACCGATGCCGGTCCCGCTGCCCTCCCCTTTCACTCTTGGCGTTTTGCTGGGAGACTTTCTTCGATTGACCCCCGGATCCATGAAAAAAATCGAGGCCATCATCCGTCCCTTCAAACTGGAGGATGTCAAGCTGGCATTGGTCAACGCTGGCATCGTCGGCATGACAGTCAGCGAAGTTCGGGGCTTTGGTCGCCAGAAGGGCCAGGTCGAGCGCTATCGCGGCTCAGAATTCACCGTGGAGTTTCTACAGAAATTGAAACTCGAAGTGGTGGTCGATGACGACCGGGTCGATACGGTCGTAAATGCGATCCAAGATGCCGCCCGCACAGGCGAAATTGGCGACGGCAAGATCTTCATCAGCACCATCGATGCGGTGATCCGCATTCGCACCGGCGACCGGGACAGCGACGCGATCTGAGTCCTGGGGCCCCGACCACGCCAAGGGAATCAGGGGCTGGCCAGGGTCTTCGCCACAAGGGCCCGAATCGAGGCCCGATCCAGGCCCCCAGCCGTCGCCAGACAGACCCCTGGGAGCCCCCCAGGGGTGGGCGCCTCGGAGATAGCACCCCCGCGCGGAGCAGCCTGCAACTGGGCCGCTTCAAGCGGAGCCTCTTCAAGCGCGACCCCTGCGAGTGGGGCCCTTTCTATTGGGGAACCTTCAAGCTGACCCGCTTCAATCTGACCAGCCTCATGCTGACCAGCTTTAAGGACGGCGGCTTCATCGCCACTGCCTAGCCAAAGTAGGTATTCATGGTTGCCGGCCGGCCCGGTGAGGGGGGAGGCCAGCAGGCCCCTGGCCTGCCAGCCCAGAGCCTGCGCCGAGCGGATCACTCCTTCGATGGCGTCCACATGGGCGGCGGGATCGCGGACGACGCCCCCTTTGCCCACCCGGGAGCGACCCACCTCAAACTGAGGCTTAACAAGCAGCACCCCATCACGGCGGCCGGGGGCTAGCAGGGCGCCCAGGGCTGGCAACACCAGCCCCAGGGAGATGAACGACAGATCCGCCACGGCCAGGTCAGGCCAGGGGTCTTCCGGGCCATAAAGGTCGTCTGGGCTCAGGTGGCGCAAGTTGGTGCGTTCGCGCAGCACCAGGCGCGGATCGGTGCGCAGGCTCCAGGCGGTCTGGCCATAACCCACATCAATGCCATAGACCCGGCTGGCACCGCGCTGCAGCAGGCAATCGCTGAAGCCGCCGGTGGAGATGCCGCCATCGAGGCAGACCCGCCCCTCAACCCGGATCGGCAGGGCCTCCAGGGCTGCCACCAACTTCTCGCCGCCCCGGGAGACAAACCGGGGCGGCTGATCCACCTCCAAGGGCAGGCCGTCGACAATGTCGTGGCCGGGCTTATCGAGCACCTGGCCCTGGCTGCGCACCCGACCGGCGCGAATCAACTGCTGGGCCTGCTGGCGACTGGCCGCCAGACCCCGCTCCACCAGCAACAGATCCAAGCGCTGTTTGCGAGCCATGCGCTTTTCAGCCACCTGGCGTCATAAAACCACAAACGAAACCGAACAAAATCCTTGGAGCCTGGAGTCGATCCGGCAATCGATCGGACAATTACGACCCCTCGGGCAGCCCAGGATGCCGCGTGCACTTCGCCGGAACGCCGACGGCCCGTCCTGCCACCCTGGCGCCGTTCGCTCCCGCCGACCATCCCAGCTCAGCACGGTGCTGGAGCTGCTCCAGCCCGGCAGTTTTGTGTGGCTGCTGGATCAGCCCCGGGACCTGCCGCCTTTCCAGCTGCTCCATTGCCGCGGCGGCCGCTGCTGGGTGCGTCAGCAGAGCTGGGGTCCCTTGGTGCACTGGGAAGTCGCCCATTGGCGCTTGAGCCGGATCGCCTGAGCCGGTAGCCCCCGAACCCCAGGGCCTCGACGGTTGGAGCCGCGCTGGCCTGAGGCTGCTGCAGCCCGAGCCATACATTGGACAGGCCGTTGCCAGGCGCTGGCCCTTGATTGAGCGTTACACCCTGCCCGAGATGGGCAGCATCTGGAGCGAGCAGGCCAAGTTCCAAAGCTGGCTCGATGTGGAAATCGCCGCCACCGCTGCCCAATGCCAGCTGGGGCGCGTCCCGGCCGAAGCCCTAGCGGAGATCCGCGCCAAGGCCGCCTTCAGCGTCGAGCGCATCCTCGAGATCGAGGCCGAAGTGCGCCACGACGTGATCGCTTTCCTCACCAACGTCAACGAACACGTGGGTGACGCGGGTCGCTACATCCACGTGGGCATGACCAGCTCGGATGTGCTCGACACCGGCCTCGCCCTGCAGCTAAAGGCCTCAGTCGCCGTGCTGCGGCTTGAACAGGACAAGCTGGCCGATGCCCTGCGCCTGCTAGCCCGGGAGCACAAGGGCACGGTGATGATCGGCCGCTCCCACGCCATCCATGGCGAGCCGATCACCTTCGGCTTCAAAGTTGCCGGCTGGCTGGCCGAAGTGGTGCGCAACCAGGAACGACTCGAGCGCCTGGAACGGGTGGTGAGCGTGGGCCAGATCAGCGGCGCCATGGGCACCTACGCCAACACCGATCCCCAGGTAGAGGCGATCACCTGCCAAATGCTGGGCCTGGAACCGGATACCGCCAGCACCCAGGTGATCGGCCGCGATCGCCACGCCGAATACGTGCAGACCCTGGCCCTAGTGGGGGTCGCCCTGGAGCGCATCTCCACCGAAATTCGCAACCTGCAGCGCACCGATGTGCTGGAGGTGGAGGAAAACTTCGCTAAAGGGCAGAAGGGCAGCTCCGCCATGCCCCACAAGCGCAATCCAATCCGCAGCGAACGGATCAGCGGTCTGGCCCGGGTGTTGCGCAGCTATACAATCGCCGCCCTGGAGAACTGCGCCCTCTGGCATGAACGCGACATCAGTCACAGCTCGGTGGAGCGGATGATGTTGCCCGATTGTTCGGTGACCCTGCACTTCATGCTGCGTGAGACCACCGCCGTGGTCACGGGCCTGGGGGTCTACCCCGACAACATGGCCCGCAACATGAACGTCTATGGCGGCGTGGTGTTCAGCCAGCGGGTCTTGCTGTCCCTGGTCGAAACCGGCATCGCCCGGGAAGAGGCCTACCGGATCGTGCAGCGCAACGCCCACAGCGCCTGGAACCGGCCCGGCGGCGACTTCCGCGCCAACCTGGAGGCCGATCCAGAGGTGACTAGCCGCCTCAATCCAACCGAGCTGGCCGCATGCTTCTCCACCGATCTACATCAGCAGCATCTCGATGTGATCTGGCAACGCCTGGGGATCTAAATGAGAAATATGTGGGGCTCTCTGCACAGCTGCTGATTGCAATGCTCCCCCAGATACCTACTTGGATGCCAGCTCGGATGAGGCCTCGGATGAGGCCAGAGTCGTGATGGAGCCAGCCCCGTTCGGCCTGCTCCTGGGGCTCTTCTGGACCCCTTACGCCGACTGGCTCTACACGGCCGTCAGCAGCAGCGGCCTGCTGCTGGTCGTCTGGTTAGTGCTCAGGCCGCCTAAGCCGCCCGCACCGTAGCCGGGTTGAGGCCGGGCCCCCCGGGGCTCAGATCAATCGGCTCGCAGATCGGGAAGCGGTTGATCGCCTTAAGGGCCTGGCGAGCATGGGTGCGCAGCTGTTCGCTCACCGCTTCGCAGTAGGGAATCTGGGCGAGCAGATCAACAGTGCGGCGCATAATCCTCACCACGTCTCCCTCATCGAGGGAGGTGTTGGCAATCAGGTCGTTCCAGCTCACCCCCTTGGCCCAGGCTTGCACTAGGCCCATCAATTCGGCCTCGTACCAAACCGGCACCACCACCTCAGCGAGCTCCTGCTGACGCAGCAACTCACGCCGAACGCCACGCAGGTCGTGTAGGGCCTCATCGGCAGCCGGCGGCGGCGGATAACCACTCCAAAGATCGGGTCGGTTGACCTCGGTGGAAATCGCCTCCAGCACGGCGGCTAGATCAGCAGGTTCAAGTTCGTCGAGGTGGCCGCTCATCAGGGCCAGACCGATCCAGAGCTCGTTATCACCGCGAATCGCCGCCACGGTACGGCCGATCTCGGTGGGTTCAAGCCCCTCCCGGCCAGCCAGGCAGCCAAAGAAGCGCAGGATGTCGATCAGGGAGAGGAAGGTGTCCCAGTGGCGGTTGGCGCGGTGATGCAGGATCCGCTGGCGCTCCTCGATCTCGATCTCCAGCTCCTCCATGCGCTGGCGTTGCTTGTTGATCTTCTTGCGGTCGCCACGCAGGTGGGCCGGATGAAGTTCCAGGGCTAGCTCCAGTTCCCGCACCAAGTGGGCCTGGGCCTGAACCTCGCCGGCCAGGTCGTACTGGGGGGTAGCCATGTCGTGGCGGCGGGCCATGTGGGCCACGGCCAGGGCCAGACCGCCACTGGCCTGATCGCCATGGCGCACTTCGCCGATGTGGTGCAACACCGGTGCCTGAACCCCCTGCACCTGCAGACAGCTCAACTCAGCATGGAGGCTCACCACCGCATGGCAGGGCACCAGGATCCAGACGTTCTCATCAGTGAGGCAGAGCAGCTGGGGAAACTGGCCCGGCCCCTCTAGCTTCTCGACGATCACCGCCGGGGTGACCCGCCCCTTGAGCTGGGGGCTTTTGAGGCTGAGCAGGGTGCCTTCGCTGGCAAAGCGCAGGGCAATGGTGAGCTCATGGGCCAGGGTCTCCTCAGCCTGCTGCTGCAGGATGCGCTGGATACGGCGTTCTTCACGCAGGCGGCCCCGCTGCTTTTCGTAGTCCTCAAAGTCATCCCATGCCACTTCCTCGCCATGGCCACTGAGGGCGTCGAGCTGCAGGAGCAGGTCGGCGATGCGGGCCTCATCCTCGACCAGGTCCAAGGTGGCCAGGTAGCGGCCAAAACTGCGCTCGACCAGTTCCTTGGCCTTGGGCAGCTCATTGCGCTGCAACAGGTTGAGCACCATGCCGTAACTGGGGGTGAACTGACTCACCAGCGGATCGGCGGGGCTGGTGGCCAGCTGGCCCGCCTCGCGCACCCCCTCAAAGCGGCTCTGCACCGTGACCACATAGCCCTGGGAATCCAGGCCGCGGCGGCCGGCCCGGCCGGCCATCTGCAGGAATTCACTGCCCATCAAGGGGCGATGGCCCCGCTCGGTGCGCTTGCTCAGGGCGGAGATCACGGTGCTGCGGGCGGGCATGTTGATGCCGGCCGCCAGGGTTTCGGTGGCGAACACCACCTTGACCAGCCCCTGCTGGAATAACTCCTCAATCAGCTCCTTCCAGGCGGGCAACACGCCGGCATGGTGGGCGGCGATGCCGCGCAGCAGGGCCTCCTCGTGGCCGCCCTCGCGCACGGCCTCAGGCGTTGCCAGCACAAAGGCCTCCAGGCGAGCGCGGATGCGGGCCTGCTCGGCCTCATTGACCAGGCAGATCTTGCCTAGATCGCGCGTGGCCTTGTCGCAGCCGCGGCGGCTGAAAATGAAATAGATGGCGGGCAACATGTCGCGCTCGGCCATCTGGGCCACCACGAAGGCCAGGGGCGGGGCCTCCGGCTGGGGAGGCCGCGGCGACTTGCCCTTGCGACTGGCGCCCTTCGGCGCCCGCCAGACCTTGCAGTTGGGGTGCAATCCGGTGCGCTCGTCGTTGAGCAGGGGATGGAGCCCCTTGGCACTGCAGAAACTGAAATCCAGGGGCACCGGCCGGAAATCACTGTGCACCAGCCGGGTCGGACCATGCACCCGCTCGATCCAATCGGTGAGCTGACCCGCGTTAGCGACCGTGGCCGAAAGAGCCACCAGCTGTACCGAGGGCGGGCAATGAATAATCGATTCCTCCCAGACTGTGCCCCGCTGGGAATCGTTCATGTAGTGGCACTCATCGAGCACCACCGCCTCCACATCGGCGAGGGGATCATCACCCCGCTCGACTTCGGCATAGAGCATATTGCGGAAGATCTCGGTCGTCATCACCACGATGCTGGCCTCGCGGTTGACGCTGAAATCGCCGGTCATCAGGCCGACATTCTCAACACCGAACTGCTCGCGAAAATCGCGCAGTTTCTGATTGGAAAGCGCCTTCAAGGGGGTGGTGTAGTAAACCTTCTGGCCGTGGGCCAAGGCCCGATGGATGGCATATTCACCCACCAGGGTCTTACCGGAACCGGTCGGGGCACTGACCACGACCGATTGCCCCTGATTGAGCGCATCAATGGCTTCCAGCTGGAAGTCATCCAGGGGAAAGGGGAACAGCTCACTGAGGGGGGGAACGTCCCTGGTGGGAACCTCGCTGGTGGCGCTGCGCATGGACCAATCCTATGGGCTCGCCCCCTGGAACGCCCGGGCCCAGGCCGCCAGCGCAGGATGGGGCCACCCCAACTGACGCCATGGAGTCCCGCCAGGACCAGCACGCCAACCTGATTGCAGCCCACCGCAGGACGCTGGCCGAAGCCGCCCGGATCCTTCTGGTCCAGGACAGTTGGTCGCTTGAGGCACCGATGCTCTTGATCGAGGAGGACCCAGGCGATACCAGGGCACGTCAGGGGGCGGTTGGACAACTCTCCAGCTGGCTGGAGCACCTGGATCCGGAACTGGATGCCTTCGTGCACCTGCGCCAGGCGGGGGTGGACTTCGAACCAGCCCGGGAGCAATGCCTTAGAGAGCAGGGCGACGCCTTTGAGGCGGCCTGGGCCAGGGCCCTAGCGGGCAATCCCCTGGTGACCCACGACAACTTGGCCGGGTTTACGGCCCTCTCCCAGAAGGGCTTTGGCCGCAGCCCCCGCGAACTGCTGGTGGTGGTGCGCTGGAGCGACCGGGTCACGGCTTGCCTCGTGGCCTGCGAACCCCTGATCTGAAGACCCGATCCCCCTCGGGCTTTGAGGATTGGGCTGAGCCTTCAGGCCTCGATCACCATCGGGCCCCAAGCCTCAGCCCCGCCGGTGGTGAAAGCGACCGAGAATCAAACCAATCATGATGGCAATATAAAGCTGGCCTGTAATCGTGATCAGAGTGCAGATCACCTGGGCCGTCAGACTCACAGGCACTAGCGCGGCGGTCCCCACGGAAGTGAGATAACCAAACGATCCCAGGATCATCTGGGGCAGCCTCAAGATCAGCCCATTTGAACTGCTGTAGACGTCCTGGAGCGGCGCAAAGCTGTCGGCTTGTAAATACATCAGAGCATCCAGCACCATGCCGCCACTGAAGCCGATCAACAGATAGCCAAAAGCCGCACCCATCACCACGGAGGTAGTTACATAGGGCTCCCGAATCAAGGCTCGCACCACGCGAAACAAACAGAGTCCAAAGAAGGCAATCCAGGCGACAACATGCGCGAGCGTAAAGAGGAAGCTCGGGCTTTTGGACTGCAGAATCATCACTGCGTAGGGGATCTCCAGGGCAATCGCCAGGCAGCCCAAGCAATAGGCGGGAATCCGGGAGTTCAGCAGCGGCGACACCCGGGTCAGGCACACCATCAGAAAGGTTGCCAGCACAATCACCAGCCCGCAATTGATCAGGGGCAGTCCATGGGCTAGGGGCTGAAGCATCAGCAACAGCACCAGCAGCACTAGGGCGTAGCGATAGCCCAGATGGCGCTGGCGGATCCGTTCGATATTCCAGCGACGTCGATTCATTGGGCCCGGATCCCACGTTCAGGAGTCCAGTCTCCCAGGGGGCTTGGGCGGCCTGGCCATTGGACCCCGAGCTGTTGTGACGCTGACTGTTCCGGCGAGAGGGTTTCAGTCCCCAAGCTGAGCTGATGTGAGCTGGACTGGACTGGACTGGGCTGGACTGGGCTGGACTGGGCTGGCTTAGGGCGCCCTAGCGTCAACCCTTCCGCAGGCTCCGGCCAGTAAGGCCAGAGCGGGGCTGATCCAGCCGTGACCCTCCCCCCCGATCCCCTCGCCCCCCTAGCCGCGGCCCTCACCGCCCTGCCGGCGGAGCGGCGGCGCCGGCTGCGCGACTTCCAACCGGGAGGCAAGGCCGAACTCACTCCCCAATCCGGCCCAGCGCCGGTGCCCCTGCTGGATCTGGCCAGCAACGACTACCTGGGCCTGGGCCGTCACCCCCAGCTGCTGGCCGCCGCCCACCAGGCCCTCGAGCGCGATGGGGTGGGCTCCGGCGGCTCGCGACTGGTGAGCGGCAGCCGTCCGGTACACAGCGCCCTGGAGCGTCGACTGGCGGGCTGGATGGGGCGTGAGCGGGTGCTGTTGTTTCCTAGTGGCTTCCAGGCCAACCTGGCCGCCGTCGGCGCCCTGGCCGATCGCCACAGCCTGGTGATCGCCGATCGTCTCTGCCACCACTCCTTGCTGGTGGGGGTTCAGGCCAGCGGCGCCCGGCTGCAACGCTTCGCCCACAACGACCTTGTCGACCTAGAGCAGCGCCTGATCAAGGTTCGGACCCAGGCGCCCAGCCAAAGGCTGCTGGTGATGAGTGAAAGCCTGTTCAGCATGGAAGGCAGCCAGCCGGATGCCGGCGCCCTGGCCAACCTCTGCGCCGCCCACGGTGCTGCCCTGCTGCTCGATGAGGCCCATGCCCTGGGGGTGCTCGGCCCCGGCGGCCGTGGCCTGGCCTGGGGCCAGGCCGGCGTCACCTTGGTGAGCGGCACCTTCGGCAAGGCCTTCGGCGGCGGCGGCGCCTTCCTGGCCACCGGGGCGATCGCCGGCGAATGGCTGCTGCAGCAAGCCGGAGCCTTCCGTTACACCACCGCCCTGGCGCCGGCCCTGGCCGCCGCGGCCCTGGCCGCCCTGGAGCTGGTCCACGCCAACCCCGGCTGGGGTCCCGCCCTGCTGGCGCGGGCCGATCGCTGGCGCACGGCCCTGACGGCCGCCGGCTGGCCGCGGCCGCCGGGCCAGGGGCCGATCCTGTCGTTGTTGGTGGGCGAGGAGCAGGCGGCCCTGGCCCTGCAACAGCGCCTCGAAGACCATGGACTGCTGGCGGTGGCGATCCGGCCGCCGACGGTGCCGCCTGGAACCTCGCGCCTGCGCCTTGTCCTGCGCCAGGACCTGCCATCGGGCAGCCTGAAGCGCCTGCTGGAGGCCCTGGGGGGAGCGCCATGAGCTTGGACCTGATCGCCATGCATGGCTGGGCCGGAGACCACCGGGCCTGGGAGCCCTGGAGCCAGGCCGCCGCCAGCCGGGGCTGGCGCCTGCAGACGGGCGAGCGGGGCTACGGCCGTCAGAGGCCCCGCTCGCCCAGCTGGCCGGACGAGCGGGGCGCCGTGCTGGTCCATTCCCTGGGCCTGCACTTACTACCGGCAGAGGTGTTGGGCCAGGCCCGGGCTGTGGTGCTGCTGGCCAGCTTCGGCGCCTTTGTGCCCCCCGGCCCCGGCGGCCGACGCACCCGGGCGGCCCTCGAGGCGATGGCAAGCCGGATCCGCCAGGGCGATCTCACCTCCTTGCTGGACGACTTCCTGGCCCGGGCCGCCGCACCCGCCCACCTCGACCAGCTGCCCCCGGGCGTCGCCCAGGAGGGCAGCGACGCCGCGGGAGTCGCTCGCCTGCTCGAGGACCTGGCCCTGCTGGGCCGCTGCGAGGGCCTGCCTGAGACGTTCCCTCGCTCGGTGCCGGTCTTGATCGTTGAGGCTGGCGCCGACCAGATCGTGCCGGCCGCCAGCCGCGCCCTGCTGCGCCAGGCCTTACCTCAGGCTGACGCCTGGACCCTGGAAGACATCGGCCACAGCCTGCTGGGCACCCCCTTGATCGAGCCTGTTCTTGACTGGCTGGCCCAGGCCCTGGAGGCGCCAAGCCCTGACGCCCAGGCCGTAAAGCAGAAGCGCCCAAGCCCACCAGCCCATGGTTGAGACCTCCAGGGCCAGCACCAGACCAGCCCCCGCCACGCCGGATCCGCCCTTCAGCGAGCGGGTGCGCGCCTGCTTCAGCAGCGCCGCCAACCGCTATGAAGGCTCGGCCCGGATCCAGAGAGCGATCGCCTGGCGACTGGGCCACCTCTGCCGGCCCCTGCCAATCGGACCGGGCCCCCGGGCCGACCTGGGCGCCGGCACGGGCTTGCTGGCCCGCTCGATCGCGCTGCACCGCCCCGACCTGGACCTGCTGCGCCTGGACAACTGCCAGGCCCTCCTAGAGCAGGGGCCCCAGGGTTCGGACGCCAGCGCCCCCCTGCTCTGGGATCTCAACTCGGGCCTGCCGCCCCAACTGGGCGGCGCCAGCCTGCTGGCCTCGAGTTTTGCCCTGCAATGGCTGGAGCCGCCCCGGACCCAGCTCGAGCATTGGGGCAGCCAGCTGGCTAAGGGCGGCTGGCTGCTGCTGGCCGTGCCCTGCGCAGCCAGCTTCCAGCAATGGCGCCAGGCCGCAGAGCGGGCCGGCGTGCCCTTCACGGGCCTGACCCTGCCCCAGGCCCCGGAGCTGATCGCCGCGGCCGAGCGTCGCCTGCAGCTCGTGCGCTGCCAACGGCTGCGCTTCAGCCGCCGGCGGCCCCAGGCCCTGCCCTTCCTGCGGGAGCTCAAGGCGATCGGCGCCCAGGCCAGTCAAGGGGGCCAGCTGACTCGCGCCGAACTGCGCCGCCTCCAGGCCCATTGGATGGAGGGCCCGAGCGAGCGTCCCCTGGAGTGGGAGGTGCTGCTCCTAGTCGCACGCAAACCCTGAGCCAGCGTCTAAGCAACCCCTTGAGCCAACCCTTGAGCCAACCCTTGAGCCCCCAACCGCTGCGCCTGGTGGTCTGCGGCACAGACACCGATGTCGGCAAGACCGTGGTGAGCGCCTTGCTCGTGCAAGGCCTTGGGGCCAGCTACTGGAAACCTGTTCAATGCGGCAGCGAGGGCGGCGGTGATCGCGAGCGGCTGCGTCAGTGGCTGCAGCTGGCCGAACCCCGGCTGCTACCCGAGGCCTACCGCCTGGCCGCCCCGGTGTCGCCCCACTGGGCCGCCGAACTCGAAGGGGCTGCCGAACGACAAGGGACCGGCGCCCTAGAGGGGGCCGGTCCTGGGGCCATCGGTGCGCCAATCGACCTCAGCCGCCTCACCCTGCCGGCGGTGGCGGGCCCCCTGGTGGTGGAATGCGCCGGCGGGCTGCTGGTGCCCCTGCGCCGGGACCGGCTCCAGATTGAGCAGATCCAGGCCTGGGGCCTGCCGGTGTTGCTGGTGGCCCGCAGCGGCCTGGGCACCTTGAACCACACGCTGCTCTCCCTAGAAGCCC
Source organism: Synechococcus sp. UW140 (assembly GCA_945860085.1). Lineage (GTDB taxonomy): Bacteria > Cyanobacteriota > Cyanobacteriia > PCC-6307 > Cyanobiaceae > BAIKAL-G1. Next base: position 16,266 of record CAMAPJ010000041.1, read on the forward strand.
TGGCCCAGCGGTGCATTCCGGTGCTCGGCCTCGTCCTCAATGGCCCCCACCACGCCGACAACCCCAGGACCCTGGCCGCCCTAGGGGGGGTGCCCCTGCTGGCCTGCCTGCCGCCCCTGCCGGCCATCAACCGCCAGAGCCTGGCTGATTTTTGGCAGGCGAGCGGCCTGGCCCAGGCCCTGGCAGCGGCAGCCATGGGCCTGGCCACCAAGAGAGGCCCCAGTCTGGGGGGCAACCCTGGCCCCATCGCAGGCCCTGGCGCTAGTTCTGGTGCTGCCGCTGGCCTCAGGCCTGGTTCTGGCGCTGGCCCTGCCCTCCCCAACCCCGATCACGCATGAGCTGGCATCCCAACCTCTGGCATCCCTTCACCCAGGTGGCTAACGCCGAGCCACCCCTGCGGGCCGTGGGCGGCCAGGGTGCCCTGTTGGAGCTAGACGACGGCCGCCTCCTGATCGATGCGATCAGTAGCTGGTGGGTGACCCTGCACGGCCACGGCGAACCCACGATTGCGGCCGCCATCGCCGCCCAGGCCCGCCAGCTGGAGCAGGTGATCTTCGCCAATTTCAGCCATCCGGCCGCCGAAACCCTGGCCAGCCAGTTGGCGGCCCTCAGCGGACTGGAGCGCCTGTTCTTCTCCGATAATGGCTCCACCGCCGTGGAGGTGGCCCTCAAAATCGCCTGGCAGTGGTGGCACAACCGCGCAGAGGCGGGGGCGGGACCACCGCGCCAGCAACTGATCGCCTTTGAGGGCGCCTATCACGGCGACACGGTGGGGGCCATGAGCCTGGGGGAGCGCTCCCTGTTTTCAGCCCCGTTTGAGCCCCTGCTGTTCGGGGTGGCCCGCTGCCCCTGGCCGGCCACCTGGTGGGGCGATGACACGGTGGAGAGCCGGGAACGGCAGGCCCTGGACCGCCTCGAACAGCTGTTGGCGGTGCCGACGGCAGCTGTGATTCTGGAACCCCTGGTGCAGGGAGCCGGGGGCATGGCCATGGTGCGGCCCCAGTTCCTGCAGGCGGTTCAGGCCCGGGTGCGGGCGGCGGGGGCCCTACTGATCGCCGATGAGGTGATGGTGGGCTTCGGCCGCAGCGGCGCCCTGTTCGCCAGCACCAGGGCCGGCCTGCAACCCGACCTGATGGCCCTCTCCAAGGGCCTCACCGGCGGCTTCCTGCCGATGGGGGTGACCCTGGCCCGCGAAGCCCTGTTTCAGGGATTCATCAGCAGCGATCCCGGCAGCGCCCATACCTTCTTCCACGGCCACAGCTTCACCGCCAACCCCCTGGGTTGCGCCGCCGCCAATGCCAGCTTGGCCCTGCTCCAGGCCCAACCGCTGCGCCATCAGGGGTTTGAAGGGCGGCACCGGCCTTACCTGGAGAAGCTGGCGGCCCATCCGCGCGTGCGCCGGCCCCGGCTCTGCGGCAGCATCGCCGCCTTTGATCTGGCGGTGGACCAGCCGGGCTATCTCCATCCCGCCGGCCGGGAGCTGCAACGGCGGGTGCTGGCCGAAGGGGTGTTCCTGCGGCCCCTGGGCCAGGTGGTCTACCTGCTGCCGCCCCTGTGTCTCAGGGACGACCAACTTGAGCGCTGCTATGGCGCCATCGGCCGCGCCCTAGACGAGCTCTAAACGGGCGCTGGCCAAGCTCCGATCAAGCTGCAGCAAACCTCTCAGCTGCATGTCCAAGCAGGGCCCAGACCAAGCCCTCAGGGACCTGAGCAAAAGCCCAGGCCCAAGCCAGCGCCCAGGGTGTCCTTCAGGGACCCGCCAGGATCGCCGCCTCTACATCGGCCCGGGAGAGGCCATAGGGGAACTGGCGCCGGGCCAATGCCGTCGCCCCATCGCTGCGGCTGCCCGCCTGCCACACCACCGTGATCTCCTCGACGCCAAGCTCTAGGTCGGCGCTCCAGCCGCCATGGCGCAGGCGCCAGAAGCAGGGCCGCCCCGGCTGCTGCACCGCCCCCAGCACGGCCAACCAGGCCTCAATCGCCGTGAGCGGATGGTTGTAGAGCGGCGTCTGGGCCGGCGGCAAGGAGGGCATCGGCAAGGGCTACTCCTGGGAAGGCGCCAGTCTGGGCTGCAGCCGGGGGCGACGGCGGCGGCGGCGGCGGCGCAGAGAGAGACGGCTGAGGACGGCGAGGGGCAACAAGAGCCGGCTGCGAGGGCGCCAGGGACTCCTGGTCTGGCCCCCAACGGGGCTGCCGCACCAGCTCCGTGCCGCGCAACCAGGCCAGGCCCACCCCCAGCACCAGGCAGAACACCAACGCCAGGCCGAGCAACAACAGGGCAAACCACTCACCGCCGGAGAGGGTGCGCCGCACCGAATCCGGTTTTGGCAGGCCGTCGCGAGCGCCCAGGGCACTCTTTCCCTGAAGGTTATTGCCCTGAAGGTTGTTGCCCTGAAGGTTGTTGCCATGGCTGCCATGGCCCTGACGGCTGGCCCCGCCTGGGGGGGAGGCAGCGACAGGGACCTCGGTGGCGGAGTTAGGGACCCCGCCGCGGCCCCCCTGGGACGGGCGACTCTCCGCTCCACCGGCGCCCCCCGCCCGCGCCGCGCCGGTAAGGGGGGCTGCCCAGGCCACTGGCGACGAGCTCAGGCCAAGACCTGTCAGAGCTCGGGTCGCCGTCAGGCTGGCGTCGTAAGCGCGGCGCCGCTCCGGATCGAGCAGGGTGACATAGGCGTGGCGCAACTGGCGGAAGGAGTCCTGGGCGATCGCAGCCGGCAGGCTCGTGGTGTCGGGATGGAGCCGTTTGCTCTGGCGCCGAAACGCCTGACGCAGCTCCTCGAGGGAGGCGTCCTCCGCAAGCTGCAACAGGGCGTAAAAACTGGCTGACGCCACTGGTTCCGCCGGGCGTTGGCCGCTGGTCTTCGGCCTGCCGGTCTGCGGCCCTGGGGTGCCGCCACTGGCTGGGCTCCTTGAATCGCCAGCAGCCACTGCGGTCGTACCTGGTCTGGGGGATCCTAGGGACCAGGACCGTGCCACCAGGAGATGCCCCGCCAGGATGCCAACTAACGATGACAACTAACCAGGACAGTGCCCCCACCCCCTTTGCCATCCCTTCGGACGCCCTCTGGCAGAACCTGGGCTGGACCCCCTCAGCCAGCCAATTGGCCCAGCTGGTCACCCTGCAGGAGCAGCTGCGTCTCTGGAACAGCCGGCTCAATCTCACCCGCCTAGTCGAGGGCGAAGACTTCTGGATTTCCCAGGTGGTCGACAGCCTCTGGCCCCTGGTCGAGCGGCTCAACGGTCCGCCCGGACCCCTGCGCTGCGTCGATGTGGGCACCGGCGGCGGCTTCCCAGGCTTGGCTGTGGCGATCGCCTTGCCCCAGGCCCGACTCACCTTGATTGATTCGGTCGGCCGCAAGGTCGAGGCGGTGCAGGCCATGGCCGAGGCCCTGGGACTCAGCGAGCGAGTCACCCTGCGCTGCGAGCGGGTCGAACGCAGCGGCCGCGAGCGCAGCTGCCGCGGCCAGTTCGACCTGGCCCTGGCCCGGGCCGTGGCCGCCGCTCCGGTGGTGGCCGAATACCTGGTGCCCCTGCTGGCCAGCGGCGGCGAGGCCCTGCTCTACCGGGGCCACTGGAGCGACCAGGACGCCAATGACCTGGAACAGGCCCTGGTGCCGCTGCGGGCCGGCCTGCAGCGCCAGGAGCGCCGCAACCTGCCCGCCGAACGTGGGGTGCGCCATGCCCTGGTCGTCAAACCGCTGGGGCCCTGCCCGGCTGCCTACCCTCGGGCCGTGGGCGTGCCGGCCAAAACCCCCCTGGGCAGCGCCTGAGTCGACGGATTTTCCCAGGGTTTGACTGACTGGTTTCGCTGACTGGTTTGCTGACTGGTTTGCTGACTGGTTTGCTGGCGGTTTCGCTGACTCTCAGGGCCCGGACCAAACCGCTCGCCCTCAATCAGCGCTCGAGAGCCGTTGACTGGGGGCGCCGCCGAGACGCTGGCGCAACTGGCGCAGGATCGGCGGAATCGCCTCCGCCCAGGGGCTCTCCCCAAGCACCTCCAGGAGCTCGGCTTCGCTCACCGTGTCATCGAGGGCATCGGCGTTGGCGCCCGGAAACCAGTGGCCACCGGAGCCCAGCAGGCCGTAGCGGGCCCGGCCGTAGGCCTCCAGGTCCCAGGCCTGCAGCAGGTTGTGGAGCCAGAGCAGGGTCGGCAGGTTGAGGCCCCCCGGCGTGTCCTGCCAGGTGGGGAGGCCCTGCTGCCAGCTGGCGAGCCAGGCCTCGCCCAGGCGGTCGACGCGGGCCCGCTCCAGGCGCTCCAGCACCGGCGGCACTAGTTCCGCGGCCTGGCCCAGCAGGCCAACCGACTGCAGGTGCAGGTCGAAATCGCTGGGCCGGGCCGCGCCAACGCTGATCGTATGCACCCCCGGCCAGCTCAGGCAGAACAGGTCGTTGACCACGATCGGATGCAACGGGGCACAGAGCTCCAGCAGCCGCTCGGAGGGGCTGTGCAGGTGACCGCCCTTGTCGGTAGGGCTGATCAGGAAGACGCCCATGTCGTGGCGACCCGCGGCGGCAATCGCCGCCGCGTTGTCTTGACGGATCAGGTACCAATGCAGGTTGATGAAATCGAAGCGGTCGCTGGCAATCGCCTCCAGGATTAGGGGCAGGGGGGCATGGGTGGAGAACCCCACGGAGCCGATCCGCCCCTGGGCCTGCCAGCGCCGTGCCACGTCCAGGCAGCCACCGGGGCGCAGGGCCTGGTCCAGGTGTTTCGGCTGGTTGATGCCATGGATGGCGAGCAGGTCGATCCGGCCTGGGGCGTTAAGGCGATCGAGCCCGAGCCGCTCGAAGCTGAGGCTGAGTTCGGCCTCAAAACGAACCGGGTCCTCCTGGGGCGGCAGCTTGGTCTGGAGCAGGCGCTCGGGATCGGGACACTCGGGCAGCAACCAGCCCAGCTGGCGCTCGGAAGTGCCGTAATGGCGGGCGGTTTCGATGTGATGCAGCCCGCTGGCTACGGCGCGCTCCAAGGTGCTGCGTAGGTTGGCTTGGCTATCCGGGCTGATCTGGTCAGCCGGCAGGTCACTCCAGCTCTGCTGAAAGCGCATGCCCCCGAGCGAAAGCAGCGGCATCGCCAGCTCGGTGCGGCCGAAGCGGCGGGTGGGAATGGGGTTTAGGGGGACGGCCAAGGCAGCTCAGGGGCGCGGCAGGGTGCGCTTGACGCGGGCAGGGGAGGGCAAGCCCAGGGGCCGAATCTCCTGGGTGGCCAACTGGGCCTCAAGGCCGGTCAGATCCTCGTAAGCCACCCAATGGATGCAATCCACCGGACAGGTGTCAATCGCCTCCTGGATCAACTCAGTGCTGTCGCCATCCTGGCGAAGGGCCCGGGACCGGCCCCAAAGGGGCTCCACCAGGAAGGTCTGGCTGGCGACATGGGTGCAGTAGCGACAGCCGATGCAAATGGCCTCATCCACCCACACGGCCTTCTGGCGCAGAGCACCCCCCAGCAAGGGCTCCGATCCAGTCGGTTCATTGGGCCGACGGGCGCGGGCCTGGAAGGCGAGGGAGGGATCAATCGGACCGGCCATGTTGGGGTAGACCTAGCCGTCCCAGCGGGTTACGACCAGTTCGATGCTGCCATCGGCGGCCTGGTGCTGTTCGCTCACCTGGAAGCCCTCCTGGGCCGAGGCCGCCAGGATCGTGCGCAGGGCATAGCGCTGGGAGAGGCGGGCCAGGAAGCGCTCCACCGGGGCTGGCTGCTTCCAGAGCTCCAGATCAGCCACCAGTTCGTAGCTTCCTGACGCGGGGTTCCAGCGGAAACCGATGTCGCTGCCTTCGGCCTGGGCAATGGCCAGATCGGCGACCACGGTCTGGCCGCGATAGCCGCGCACCGGCCGCTCTCCCTCGCTGGGCTCGTGGCCCAGGTCGCGCAGGGCCTCGATCAAGGCGCCGCGGTCGCGCAGTTCAGTCTTGATGGTGCTGAAGTGAGACATTGGGGACCCTCGGAAGAACGGCGTAGGGAGTTGGGATTGGTTCCAGATCCCCAGCCAGGGGACAGGGACAAGGACAGGGGGGCAGGGGCTTGAGCTGAAAGCACTCGGGGCCCGTCTTGAAAGCTCGCCTAATTTCGGAAATAACGGGGCGTGGACCTAGCTGGAACACTGCTGCAGAGGTGCCGCCTGCTGCAAGTTGCTCGTCCCCGCCCCGGCAGTGACCTGGTCAAAGGCCTCGGCGGTAGGTCGGGACGCAAGCACGCTGCCGAGGCTGGCCTCGATCGTGCTGGTGAGGGCGTGGCAGGAGGCTCCCTGCACACCGATCACTTCCTCCTCGACCCTGCCGTTGGCAAGGATGCGGTAACGAATCGTTTGCTGGCCCATGCCAGAGGTGCCCTTGGTGGCCCGGATGCTAGCCGCGATGCCCTGGCTCTGGAGCACAAGGCTTCACCAGCCCAGCAATGGCCATGGCAAGCCGGCGAAGCTGAGCGAATCTGGCCCAGCCGATCTAGTTCAGCGGAGTTAACTCAGCAGACCTTCATCCACCAGGGTGTGGAGCCGTTCGAGCACCTCGGGATCTTCGAGCTGTTCGAGGGCCAGGCGCGCCTCATCGCGCACGGTGGGATCGCTCTCCTTGAGCAAAGCCTGCACCAGAGCCTCGACAACCTCCTTCTGGCGCGGCTCGACCAGATCGCCATAGAGCCGGCCCAGGGACCAGGCACTGTTGCTGCGCACCACCGGCTCACTGTCAATCCGTAGACTCACCAGCAAATAGCCGGCGGCCTGGTCAGCCTTGGCCAGGCCCGTGGCACCAGCATCGGCCAGGCTGCTGGCCGCCCAGAGACGCACGGCGGCGATGTCGTTTTGCAGCGCCCGGATCAGGGGAGTCATCACCGGCGCATCTGGGTAGCTGCTCAGGCTCCAGGCCACCGCCTTGCGCACGTAGCCGTTGCTGTCATTTTGGAGCAGGGCCAGCAGGGGCGACACCGCCTGCAGGGCAGGGTTGCGGCCTAGGGCATAGACCGCGCTCATGCGCTGGATCGGGCAACTGGCCCCCAGCAGGGGCAACAACTTGTCGGGGGCCCGGGGATCGCGGTATTCGCAGAAAATGCGTAAACCCTGCATCCGTTCCTCGGAACTGCCCTGGAGAAGCTGCAGGCCCAGGTCGCATTCCGCCGCCAAATCGGCCTGACCGGCGTCGATTTCCAGGTCGTCGAGGGGATCGCCAAGCAGCTCCTCGGCCAGCTCAGAGGCCAGGACTTCCGGGTCCAAGGCCAGCTCGGCCGGGCTATGGGAGAACGGGTGCAGGGAATCCGCCATCGCCAGATCGTAAAAGCAAGAGCGGGCCTAACCAGCAAGCCCAGCCCGCTTGGTCAGGAGAGGGGAGCCGGAGCCGCCATGTCCCCCGGGAGCCAGATGCGGGCACTGACGGCAAACAGGGCCAGGCCAAACAGCACCACGATCGCTGCCGGCAAGAGGGTGGAACGGAAAAATTGCACTGGCAGAGCGGGTGGGCCCCCCATTCTGGCGGGCTGGCGGGGCGCCCAAGGGGAAGTGACTGAAACCAATCCACCCTCGACCGAACAGCCGAAGCACGCCCCGTGAAGCCACCGCTGGGATCGAGCACGCAGCGAACTAGGTCAATCCACGCACCACGCACCACGCTCCAGAGCCAGAGCCGGGCAAGGCAAAGCCCCGAGGAGGTAACCTCCTAGCCATCTCATTGCCATCTCACAAAAGGCCTATAACGCTTCTGCTGTGCGGCAATCTGCATCTTGATTAGGCAGTAAACTCCGCGCTCCTTAGGAGGCGTTCCGGTCGGGCGAGGCAGCAGCAGACTGTCTGCAACACCCGATCTGTCATCGCTATGAGGTTAAATCGTCGATTAAAGCGGTAACTAAAAGCGCCCAGATAACGGTT
>CAMAPJ010000042.1 GCA_945860085.1 Synechococcus sp. UW140
GAGGACGTCGCCATGCCAGGCGGGGGACAGCACTTGGGCAGGATCCTTGGACAGGTCGGCCCAGAGCAGTTCCATGGCCAGGAGCTTGTCGGCCACCGTCATCTGGGCCAGTGGGAGATCCACCGTCATCGTCAACGCGCCCCCAATCCCTTGCTGAACTGACTGTAGGTGGATGGACTGGATTCGGCCCAGCCAAATGGGCTGGCCCTGGGCATGGATCATCTGGATGCGGCCGACCAACTCGGGCCAGTGGCTGCCAACCCTGACCGCAACCAGCTCACCCGGGCGGAAGTCCATGGGACGAGGGTAGTACAAACGCTCAGGGTGGCAATAGCCTGGTGCCCAGACCCGTTAGGGCCTGCTGCCTTTGCCTCTGATGATTGGGATGCGGAAGGCCTTGAAAACCCTGCTCGTCCTGGCGGGTATGTCCCTAGCTGTCCTTGGCCCCCTCTGCCAGGCGGCAACGGCCGCCACCGTGGTCTCGATCGGCGATGGCGACACGATCAGCGTGCTGGAGCGGGGACAGAAGCTCAAGGTGCGGCTGGCCTGTATCGATGCTCCCGAGACGGCCCAAAGCCCCTATGGGCTTTCCAGTCGCAACCAGCTCAGGGCCCTGCTGCCGCTTGGCTCCACGGTGAGCCTGCGGGTCAGGCGGTGGATCGCTATGGCCGCAGGGTGGCGGAAGTGATCGGCAATGGCATCGTCAACCTGGCGATGGTCAAGAGCGGCCAGGCGTTTGTCTACCGCCAGTACCTGGGCCGCTGTGATCGGGGGGCCTACCTGGCGGCCGAGCGCCAGGCCCAGGCCCAGCGGCTGGGGGTGTGGGCAGTGCCTGGGGGGATTACGCGGCCGTGGGACTTCCGGCATGGGGGAGCGGGTCGCCGCAGTGCAGGGGCGGTCCCAGCCTCTGGGCCCTCAAGCGCGCCCGCCTCTAGCCCTCCAGCTGCTCAGCCCAGCGGGGCCAAGTTCAGCTGCAAGCAGATCGGCTCCTTTGCCCGGGCCCAGGAGTTGCTGCGGCAGGGGCACAGCTACCTGGATCGCAATGGGGATGGGGTGGCTTGTGAGGGGTTGCGGTAGCCGAGGTGTACGGGAAGTAGAGATGAAATCTATCCATAGCAATAACCACAAGAGCACTAGCTGACCAAGCCGCGCAATCTGGTTGTTGAGCCGGCTGGAGGCCTGAAGCAGTGACCTGATAGCAGAATTAAAAGCGCCCATCGGATTTCAGCCATGGAAGCCTCCGGACTTGCCCCTGAGCCCTATCCGCCCGAACGCTTGGACCTATAGGAGCAGCCCTCGAAGAGGGCCCAGGGCTTTTTGGGCAGCCCCCATGGCCGGTACTAGGCGCTTGTCAGGTGCCTGGCAACCGGATGGCGCCTAACCTGCTCCACAAGGCAAAGCAAGGCCCCTGTCTTACTCATCACGACGGCGCTGAAGACCATGGCTGAGATGATCCCCGATAGCGTCCGCAAAGATGCCTCGCGTGGTGAGAAGGGTCTTTTTTCTGCGTTCAGAGATATTCTCCCTGACGACTTCATTGTCTGGCATGAACCCAATGCGACAACATCTAAGCCAGATTTTGTGATCCTCTCTGCCACCCATGGCTTGCTTGTGGTGGAAGCCAAGGGTTGGTCGAAACAAATGATCAGGCAAGCCGATTCAAAATCAGTGTTGATTGAATGGCCTGCCAGTAATGGCGCTTCTGCTCGCCAGCAGATCAGCGATCACCCATTAGAGCAAGCAGAACGCTACAAATATGCGCTGATGGATAAACTTAAACAGGAGTCGATTCTGTTGAATACAGATCCTGCTCATCTTGGAAAACTGAGCTTTCCTCTTGGTCGTTGCGCGGTAATGACAGGCCTAGAGCGCAACGAGATCCTTCAAGCCGACCTCCTGGGACCTGATCTGAGTGGTGTCTTCGATATTGAGTCAATCATTTTTGGGGACGATATCGAGCAGTGGAAAGACCTAAGTGATCGAGAGGTGACGCGTCAGTTTTGGGATCTATTCGACAATCGAGCCAAGTTTCGATTCCCGCCCCTTACAGAAGACCAGATCCAGACAATACGCGCCGTACTGAATCCTTCCACCCAGATCAGACGGGTACCGGCCACACCAGCAAGCTGGAATCTTCCAGGTCCGCCGCCAGTCGATGCCACGATCATCAAAACACTGGATCTCAAGCAAGAGAAAGCCGCCAAGCAAATGGGTGATGGCCATCGTGTGCTGTCGGGGGTGGCGGGCTCCGGTAAGACGCTGATCCTGACGGCTCGAGCTCGCTGGCTCGCGGAAAACAACCCCGACTACAGAATTCTAATCACTTGCTATAATGTTACCCTGGCTGCCTATATTCGATCCGTCGTTCAAGATTTAGATGCAACGAGTTCGCTTGAAAATCCCGCTGTTATCGAAGCCCTGCACTTCCATGGTTGGGCCAAGAAGGTTTCAGGACAGCTGCCCATGTATAACAAGGGCATGGATGAGGACGAAGTGGATGATGCAATCTCTAGGCAGGTCCTCGAAGCGCTGAAAGAAAACCCAGAGCTGCGTTATGACGCCGTGCTTGTTGACGAAGCACACATCATGCATTCTTCTTGGTTCGGCGCCCTCAAAGCTGCACTCAAAGATCCCGAAGAGGGATCACTTGTCATCGTGAATGACGCCAGCCAGAAACTGAAAAGGCGAAAGCGCTTCAGCTGGTCATCTGTTGGAGTCAATGCCCGGGGTCGGACGCGCAAGCTCGAAAAGAACTACCGCAACACCAAGCAAGTGTTGACGTCTGCATGGAATGTTCTTTCAGAGTTGGCAAAAACAGATCCGGATTCTGATGAAACGTTCCCCGTTGTGACTCCGGAAGCATCGGAGCGGTCGGGTCCTCCGCCGCAGCTGGTTCTTGCGCGTCAAGCCGACGAGATCGCAGCGATGGCCCTAAAGGCCTGCAGGCAGGAATTAGAACAAGGGCAGTCAGCAAAAGACATTGCCCTACTTTATCGGTATGGAACGGGACAACGCGGCTACCGCATTGCCAATCTACAAAGACTTGCCCCCTCAACTCTGAATGGCGAAAGTCTCTACTGGGTCACTCAAGATCAGAGCACCAAGCAGAACTACGCTCTCCAGAAGCCTGGTATCCGGTTGCTGACAACCCAGTCGGCTTTGGGCCTGGAATTCAAAAGTGTCTATATCCTATGGGCCGAAGATTTCGACATCGCCTTACAGGATGTGGAGCCAGAGCGACAACTTGAGCACCTGCGCGAGCTCTATGTAGCCATGACCCGTGCTCAGGACCGCCTCACCATCTTCGGCTCTGCCCGAAGTGCCTTGGTTGCTCGACTAGCAGAGTCCGCCGATGGGTTGGGCCTTGAGGTTATCCATGTCTGAGAAGCTCCTGAACAAGCCTGCCAAGGGATGCGTCGTGCAGTGCCGCAGCCACCGCTACCTAGTTGAGGACGTGGAACCTGCTGAGCAGGCAGGCGGCGACATGATCGTGCGCATGGCCTGCCTCGATGACGATGCCAACGGCCAGAAGTTGGAGGTGTTTTGGGAACGGGAGGTGGACGCCAAGGTGCTAGGCGAGAGCACTTGGGACACGGTGGGGCAGCGGGGGTTTGACGATCCCGAGGTGTTTGCCAGCTACCTGCACACCCTGCAGTGGAACTGCGTTACCAGCACCGATCCCGGTCTATTTCAGTCGCCGCTTCGTGCGGGCATCGACGTGAAGCCCTACCAGCTGGAACCGTTGAGGAAGGCCCTACGGATGCCAAGGGTGAGCCTGTTCATCGCCGACGACGTGGGCTTGGGCAAGACGATCGAAGCCGGCCTGATCATGCGCGAACTGCTGTTGCGCCAGAAAGTGCATCGGGTCGTGGTGGTGGCGCCTCCGTCGGTGGTGCTGCAGTGGAAGGGAGAGATGGAAACCCGCTTTGGGCTGAGCTTTGCGGTGATGGACCGGGCCTATATCGGTCAGATGCGCCGCCAACGCGGTTGGGGCATCAACCCCTGGGCAACGCACACCCGCTTCATCCTCAGCCAGTCTCTGGTGCGCGATGAGGCCTATGCCGGCCCCCTGCGGGACTGGCTTGGCGATGAAGGCAAGCAGGCCTTACTGATCCTCGATGAGGCCCACAACGCCGCTCCAGCCAGCGGTTCAAAATTCGCTGTCGACTCCAAACTCACCCGCTCGATCCGGGATCTGGCCGGCCGCTTTGAACACAAGCTGTTCCTGTCCGCCACACCCCACAACGGCCACAGCAACAGCTTCTCGGCCCTGCTGGAAATCCTCGACCCCACGCGGTTTTGCCGTGGTGTGAGCGTGCGCAAAGCCGATCTGGAGACGGTGCTGGTGCGGCGCCTGAAGGAAGACTTGCGCCAAATCGGTGTGGCCCTGCCGAAACGGAACGTGGATCCGGTGGTGCTGGGCGGTCTCCCCCCCGACACCCCCGAACTGAAACTGGCCGAACTGCTGGCGCTCTACCGCGACAGCCGCAACCAACGGCTCTCCAAGGCCACGGCAAAGAATCGGGCGACCGAATTACTGGTGGTGTCGAACCTGCAGAAGAGGCTGCTCAGCTCAGTGGAGGCCTTCCACCGCACGCTCAACGTGCACATCGCCACCCTGGAGCGCCGCGAGGCCTCAGGCGCTAGCACCACTCGGCGCAGCCCACGGATTGAGACGTTGGACCTGCTGCTGGAAGGCATCGATGGCGACGACGAACGCGCCGAGGCCGATGAGGAAGCAGTGCTTCTAGAAGCCGACGACCAACACAGTGCCGCCGTTGCCGCTGGTCTGGAGGTGATCTCCCAGGAATGGGAGCTGCTGCGGGAGATGGGTCGCATCAGCGCCTCTGCCCGGTTCGCACCGGATGCACGGATCGCTTGGTTGAAGGATTGGATCCGCGACCACCTCTGCCCCCAGCTCGGCCAACCAGGGGCCCCTTGGCAGAACGAGCGGCTGCTGATCTTCACCGAGTACGCCGATACCAAGCGCTGGCTGGAAACCCAGATCAATGAGCTGGTGGCTGGCTCAGATCTAGAAGAGCGGCGCGTGCGCACCTTCCACGGCGGCATCCCCGGCGACAAGCGCGAGGAACTTAAGCGCAGCTTCAACAGTCCGCCGCAAACCGACCCGCTCCGGATCTTGATCGCCACAGACGCCGCCCGCGAAGGGGTAAACCTGCAGAACCATTGCCGGCACCTTGTGCACTTCGATGTGCCGTGGAACCCGGGGCGGATGGAGCAGCGCAACGGTCGCATCGACCGCACCTTGCAGCGCGCCCCAGAGGTGTACTGCCACTACTTTGTGCTGCCCCAACGCACGGAAGACCGGGTCCTCGACACCCTGGTGCGTAAGACCGAGCAGATCAAAAAGGAACTGGGCTGCCTACCCACCGTGGTGATCCGCAAACTCAATGATCTTTTGGCCAAGGGCATCGACCCCACGGCGATGCAGGCCTTGATGGCCCAAATCGATGGCATTGATCAGGACGAGGCCTACCGCCGCACCCAGGCCCTGATGGTCGAGGAACTGGAGGATTCCCGGGAGCGCAGCGAGGGGCTTAAGGAGCAGATCGGGCGTTTGGAGCGGGCGTTGAAGAAATCTGAAGACTGGCTTCACTTCAGCAGTGGCCTGTTTCGCGATGCCCTCAACACCAGCTTGAGCCTCAGTGGCCGCAGCAGTGGCACTGGCGAGAGCTTGCGGCTTCAGCCGAAGGACCCAAGCGCAGCAGCGAGTGATCCTGACCGTGCCGTCTGGATCTTCCCCAACGCCGAGCAGCTGCCTGGTGGTGAAGCGGCCTGGGGGGATGTGCTCGATTCCCTGCGTCCTCCCCGGCAGCCGGGGCAGAAGTTGTGGCAGTGGCGCCAAGACAGCCCCCTGCAACCGGTTGTGTTTAAGGATCCCCAGGAAGTGAACGCTGATCGGGTGCACCTGCACCTGGAGCACCCGTTAGTGGCGCGCCTGCTGAACCGCTTCCTAATGCGTGGCTTCCAGACCGACGACCTCAGCCGGGCGGCGGTTATGGGTACCAGCGACGACACCGCCAAGCTGATCCTGTTGGCCCGCCTGTCGCTCTATGGCCACGGTGCTGCCCGGCTGCACGATGAGGTGATTGCCGTGGTGGCGGAATGGGACCCGGCCGATCCGGCCCGGCGCCTGCGGGTGTTGAACGAGAAAAAAAGTGAGCAGGCGATCGCCGATTTGGAAACCTCGCTGCAGCAACGCATTCGAGCCGATGTCGAGGCGCAAGGGTTACTGCGAGCGGCACTGGCCAGGGATGTGGCGCAGCTGCGATCAACCCTGGAGCAGCGGGTTGAGACCACCCGCTCTAGCGCCCAGCAGCAGCTCGAAAAGCGGGCCGATGAGGAAGCTAACCGCTTTGTGAAAGTGCTCCAGGACCAGCGGGAGCGCATCACCAGCACCAGGTCTCGCACCGACACGGGCTTCGACCAGTTGGTGTTGGGTTTTGCTGAAGAAGAACTCCGCCAGATTCGCGACAACCGCAGCTACTGGGAGAAACGCCTGGGGGCAATAGCGCGGGATCTGGAGGAACAGCCCGCCCTAATCCGCCGCACCTTCGAGGTGACCACCCACCGGGTGGAACCGGCCGGCGCCCTTTACCTCTGGCCAAGCCAGCCTGGGAGGTCCCTCTGATGGCCTACGGCACCCCTGGACTCCACACCCACCAGGAATGGCTGGGCCTGGTGCAGCCGGTGGGTTTGGTGGTGGCGCCCGTGGTGCTCACCCGCCTGGGTCTCTTTCCGGAGAGCGGGCCCCGTGCCCTCGCCGATGGCCAGCGACGTCTGCTGGATTTACTCGAAGAGTTGGAGGACCGGGATGGCGACATTGTCTCGGCCGTTGGGCATTTTGAGACCCTGGCCAGCGAGCTGCTCAGCTGGGATCCGGGCGACCTAATTACTTACGAGCGTTTCTCAGCTCCGATCGAGGTGGCCCTGGCGGAATATGGCGAGCTGCTTCGCCCCAGCCACGGCCTGCCAGCCCCGGGCCAGGACGGCAAGATGCAGGCATTGGTGCAGGAATTGCCAACGGGCACCGGTTTCGATGAGCCCCTCAAGGGCGCCGGCTGGGAGGCCACACCCCAACAACGGTTCGAACGGTTGCTGAAGGAGAGCGAACACCCAATCGGACTGCTGTTCAACGGTGTGGCCCTGCGGCTGGTGTACGCGCCGCGAGGGGAATCCAGCGGCCACATCACCTTCCCGCTGGAGCCAATGGCCACGGTGGCTGGCCGCCCCCTGCTTGGGGCCTTGCAACTGCTGCTTGGGGTCGACCGGCTGTTCTCAGGTAGTAGCGATCAACGGCTGCCTGTGCTGCTGGCGGCCAGCCGCAAAGAGCAAAACGAGGTGAGCACCCGCCTGGCTGAACAGGTACTTGAAGCCCTATGGGAATTGCTGCTGGGCTTCGACCAGGCCGAACGCATTGCCCGCGACGCCGGCCGCACGGTGCTCGGTAACTTGCCCGCCGAGCAACCCGATCACATCTACGGCGGCCTGATCACGGTGCTGCTGCGGCTCGTGTTTTTGCTCTACGCCGAAGATGAAGACCTGATGCCGCCTGATTCGCTCTACGGGCAGCACTACAGCGTCAGCGCCCTGGCCGATCGCCTACGCAGCGACCGCGACGAACACCAAGGGGCGATGGAAAGCCGCCGCGGCGCCTGGGCTTCCCTGCTCAGCCTGTTCCGGCTGGTGTACGACGGCGGCGGATCCGATCCGGCCTACCTGCCGGCCCGCCACGGCGAACTATTCGACCCCGACGCCTATCCGTTCCTGGAAGGCCGCGAACCCGATAGCGACTACACAGACGGCATCCTCACCAACCTGCCGGCCGTGAGCGATGACGTGGTGGAGAAGGTGCTGAGCCGGCTGCTGTGGCTGGCCGATGAGAACAAGGTGGCGCAGCGGCTGAATTACCGCTCCCTCGATGTGGAGCAGATCGGCTCGGTGTATGAGGGGATCATGGGCTTCGGCGTGGAGCAGGCCCGGGGCGCCAGCGTGGGGATGACCTACCGGCCACCGCGCCAAAAGATTTCGATCACGGTGGTGGTGGACGCCGAGCAGCTGCTGGCCCAAAGCGGCAGCAAACGCGAGAAGTGGCTCGATGACCAGGCCGGTGTGGCGTTGAAACTGCCCGCCAAGGTGAAAAGCGCCCTCAAGGACGCCGGCACGTTGGCCGAGCTGTGCGTGGCGCTCGATAAGAAGCTCTCCCCCCACACGCCCCAGGGATTGCAGCCGGGCTCCCTGATCCTGCAACCCACGGCCGAACGGCGCCGCAGCGGCAGCCATTACACGCCCCGGGCCCTCACCGAACCGATCGTGGCCGAGGCCTTCCGCCCCTGGCTGGAGCGCTGCAACCACCTCCCCACGGCCGATCAGATCCTGGCCCTGAAGGTGTGCGACCCGGCCATGGGTTCGGGCGCCTTTTTGGTGGCGGTGTGCCGCTTTTTGGCGGGCTGGCTGGTGCAGGCCTGGGAACGGGAGGGCTATCCCGAAAGCTTCCGCCAGGAGTGGGATAAGGACAACTACGCCCGCCGCCTGGTGGCCCAGCGCTGTCTCTATGGGGTGGACAAGAACCCGTTTGCGGTGAACTTGGCCAAGCTGTCGCTTTGGCTGGTGACCCTGAGCAAGGAACTGCCCTTCACCTTTGTGGATCACGCCCTCAAGTGCGGCGATTCGCTAGTGGGGTACGGCGTCCAGGAGATCGCCGCCGCCACCGAGGCTGTGCAACTCGATCTCATCCGGCAGGAACGGGGCTCCTACGTGCAGGCCTGTGCTGCTATGCGGGGCAGCTTTGCTGATGACACACTTGACGACGCCAGCTACGACCGCAAGCGACTGCAACTGCAACAACAGATCCAGGCCGGTAAGGGCCAACGCCTGGCAGGGGATCTAATGGTGGCGGCGTTTTTCGCCGAGAGCAAACCCGCGATGCGAGCAAAGGCTCAGGAACAGCATCTCGCCACAATCAGTGGGGTCTTCATTGACGATGGTTTGCCTGCGGCGGCACAGGACTTGCGCCAGAGACTGGTTGCTGGCGAAAAGGGCATCACCCCCTTCCACTGGGATCTGGAGTTCCCCGAGGTTTTCGGGCCGGAGCGCGCTGGCTTCGATACCTTCGTGGGCAATCCCCCCTTCGCCGGCAAGAACACCATCGCCGACGGCAGCCCCGACGGCATCCTCGATTGGTTCAAGCAGCTGCACGCCGAAAGCCACGGCAATGCCGATCTGGTGGCCCACTTTTTCCGCCGCTGTTTTGATCTACTGCGGCCTGGCGGCTCGCTGGGGCTGATCGCTACAAACACGATCGCCCAGGGCGACACGCGCAGTACCGGCCTGCGATGGATTTGCCTGAACGGCGGCACGATCTACGCCGCCCGCAAGCGCTACAAGTGGCCCGGCGTGGCAGCCGTTGTGGTGAGTGTGGTTCACCTGCTCAAGGGTGCCTACGCCGGCGTGAAGCTGCTGGAGAGGCGGCCAGTGGAGCAGATCACGGCGTTTCTGTTCTCCAATGGTGGACACGACGACCCGAAGCAGCTGGCAGCAAACGCTGGCAAGAGCTTCCAGGGCTCGATCGTGCTGGGCATGGGCTTCACCTTCGATGATTCCGGCCCGGCAGACGACGACACTCCGGGTATCCCCTCGCCGATCGCCACGATGGAGCGGCTGATTGCGGAGAACCCGAAGAACGCCGAGGTGATTTTTCCGTATATCGGTGGCGAGGAGGTGAACAGCAGCCCCACCCATGCGCACCACCGCTATGTGATCAACTTCGGAGAGCGGGGCGAGCAGGAGTGTCAGCAACAGTGGCCAGAGTTGATGACGATTGTGGAGAAGAAGGTGAAGCCTGAACGAGACTTACAGAAAGACAACACTGATGGACGTCGGAGGAAGCAGTTCTGGTGGCAGTTCGGACGATCAACACCTGCGCTCGAAGCAGCGACATCAGAATGCGAACAGGTTCTGGTAACTGCTCAGGTCAGTGCAAACAGGGCATTTTCCTTTCTCAATGGGCGCAAGATCTTCGACCAACGATTAATTGTTCACTCACTCAGCAGTCCGCGTTACATTGCATTACTTTCAAGCAACCTTCTGTGCCAATGGGAATTGTGCAATGGGTCAACTCTTGAGGATCGGCTGACATACACCCCCACGACCTGCTTTCAAACATTCCCCTTCCCCACCGCCCTGCTCGATTCCGCCGCCAGCGATCCAACCCATGCCTCCCAGCGTCAGGCCCTGGAAGCCATCGGCGAGCGCTACCACCAGTTCCGCGCCGAGCTGATGGTGGTCAACAACGAAGGCCTCACCAGTACCTACAACCGCTTCCACGATCCCGCCGAAACCAGCAGCGGCCTGATGGAGCTGCGCAGGCTCCACGAAGAGATGGATCAGGCGGTGCTGGCCGCCTATGGCTGGAGCGATGTGCCCACCGCCTGCGGCTTCGGGCTCGACTACCTCGACACCGAAGAGGACGCCCAGCTTCCCGAAGAACTCCAGGAACGCATCGATAGCGGCGATCTGTTTTTCTGGGATGCCGGCGATGCCCTCGATTTCCAGGGCCAGCTGCAGGCCTACGGCGCCATCACCGGCCGCCGCAAGCTGCCCTGGCGCTACCGCTGGCCCGATGCCGTGCGCGATGACGTGCTGGCGCGCTTGCTTGCCCTGAACGCCGAGCGGTATGCCGAGGAGGTGGCGCTGGGGTTGCATAGCAAGGGGGGGAAGAAGGGGGTTAAGGCGGCGGTAGGTGCTGGTGGCGCCAAAAAGCGGGGCCGGCCCTCAAAAGCCGCCTCGGCGGGCGATTCAGGCCAGACTGAAGCCCAGCAAGTCGAGCAGATGGGGTTGGGGTTATGAGTCACGCTCTCTCCGCTAAGGCCCCAACCACGGCAGAGCTCCTGCCCCTGTTGCGGGCCCATCACGACAGTTGGTCCGATCGCTTCCATCTCAAGCGCATTGGCCTGTTCGGATCCGTTGTGCGCGGAGAAGCCACCGCCAGCAGCGATGTGGATGTGTGGGTGGAGTTCGACCAACTGACCCCCTTCGCCTCCGTTCACCTCAAACAGGAACTGGAGCTCCTGCTGCAGCGCCCCGTCGACCTGGTCCGCCTGCGCGAGCGCATGAACCCAGCGCTGCGCCAAGTGATCCTGAGGGAGGGCATCTGCGCGTGAGTGACGAGCTCTTGCTAGTGATCACGCCCCTGCGAAAGGCGCTCGAACGCATCCAACGCAAGGCCGAACCGTTACTCGCCAGGGCGACCCTGCTGGAGAGTGAGGACGGGGAGGACCTCCTCGATGTGATCTGCATGCAGTTCCTCGCTGCCGGTGAAGCCCTTAAACGGTTGGAAAAATTGCAACCAGGCCTGCTTGCTGAGTCCTTTCCAGAGATTGACTGGAAAGGAGCCATGGGTTTTCGCGATGTGATCGCCCATCAGTACTTTGATCTTGATGCTGAGCAGGTTTTGGTGATCTGCCGCGATGCGCTGCCTGACGTGCTGCTTGCCGTTACTGCACTTGAAGAGCGCTTCCAATCAGATCGGCATAGCCCGTGAGCCAATCATGAAAGATTGGCTATCGCTAGCATCCTCGATCGACAAGGTCAGGACTAATTATTTAATCGCAATAGCTTGTGGCTGCCTATTCCTTCTGATGGGGCCTACTGAACTTTTGCGAGCCCTTGCACTCTTGCAAATAGTCGCACCCATCAAATCCTGGCTTGGCATTGCCCTGTTCCTGTCAATTTGCCTTCTTATTGCAAGGATTGCCGGTCGCCTCCAGCATTTTTGCGAACATCAACTGCGACTGGCGAGATTAAAGCGAATCGTTAATCGACTCACGGGTGAAGAGCTAGGCTTCCTAGGTGAATTTATACTCACCGATTGTGCGTCAATCCAAGCGCCCCTTGGGGATGGGCTGGCGGGAGCATTACGGGCAAATAATTTGATTTTTCAGGCTTCGTCTATAGGACACCCATTCTCTGGCTTACCCTATGGCATTCAGCCATTGGTAAAAGATTATTTGAGGTCAAAGCCTGATCTTTGGACGGCCCATGCAGAAAGGCGTATCGCAAGTAAGCAGAACCGAATAAACCAGTTCCAGCTCTGAACTTCACCTCAGCGTCCCCTCCCTGTCAACTCTAAAACCATGGCAAAAGCAGAAGCCACCGTCGAAGAATTGGTCAGCAAGATCGAGCGTGGTGAATTGCGTCTGCCGGAAATGCAGCGCCGCTACGTCTGGCGCTCTACCCGCGTACGCGACCTGCTTGATTCCCTCTATCGCGGCTATCCCTCAGGCGCCATCTTGATCTGGGAAACCGATGAGCCAGTCCCCCAGCAGGCCTTTGCGGTCGGGCAGCAAGCCAATCCTTATGCCAAGACCCAACTCCTTCTCGATGGCCAGCAGCGGCTTACCTCCCTCTCGGCCGTGATTCGCGGCGAGCCCGTTCGGGTGAATGGCCGGGTGCGACCGATCGAATTGCTGTTCAACCTGGATCACCCTGATCAACTCAGTGTGATCAGCGAGGTTGATGACAACAGCACCGACGCCCTAGAGGACAGCTGCGACACCGGTGACGACGGCGAAGAACCCACAGAAGAAGAGCAAGATGCCTCAGAAGACGAACTGCAGAAGCGCTTCGACCGCATGACCTTCGTGGTGGCCACCCGCAAACTCGAGCAGCTGCCCCAGTGGGTCAAGGTCAGCGCTGTGTTCACCGGAACGCATGACAACAACTACTTCCTCAAGCGAGCTGGCATCACAAGCCTCGACGATCCACGGGCCGAGCTTTATACGCAACGTCTAAACCGCCTCAGGGATATTCGTAAATACATCTACCGGATGGATGTACTGGAAAGGTCCCTTTCTTACGACGAAGTTACTGAAATCTTTGTGCAGGTAAACTCCCTTGGTGCCAAGCTGCGCAGCTCTGATTTAGCCCTCGCCCAAATCACCGCAAAGTGGCGTGGATCGTTGCAGATCTTCCAGGCCTTCCAAACCAGATGCACGAAAGACGGCTTTGAGATCGATCTTGGCCTGCACCTGAAGAACTTGGTCGCCCACGCCACTGGCCAGTCCCGCTTTCTAACCGTATCCAACCTTGCGGTTGAGCTGTTGAAGGCCGGCTGGGATAACGGTTGCCGCGGTATGGAGTTCGCTATCAACTTTCTGCGCAGCAATGCGGGTATCACTAGCCCCGCCCTACTGGCCTCGCCGTTTCTGCTGATCAGTCTGGGTTTCTATGGCGCCCAGCGCTCCTACAAACTCGCAGCCGCCGAAGCGAAAGGCTTACGCCGCTGGATCTTGCTAGCCAATGCCAAGGGTCGCTATAGCCGGGGTTCCAGCGAAACCCTCCTCGACCAGGACCTCAAGATCATTCGCGATGGCGGCGGCTTTCAGGAGCTGCTCGATCGCCTGCGCACGCAGGTTGGACGTCTGGATGTCACCCCAGAGGAGCTGGAAGGCCGCAATCAGCGCAGCGCCCTTTTCAAGACGATGTTCCTGGCCTTTCAAGCCGCCGACGCCCGCGATTGGCATTCCAACCTGGTCATCGCCCTCAGCCATGTGGGCAATGCTCACCAGCTGCAGTTCCACCACATCTTCCCCAAGGCTGTTCTCAAGAGCACTGCCACCACCCGGGAGACCGATGACATCGCCAACCTCGCCTTCATCAGCGGCAAGGCCAACCGCAAGATCAGTGCCAAGGAGCCTGCCCTCTACTTCCCTGAGGTGCGAGAGGCCAATGGTGAGCAGCCCTTCGAGAGTCAGTGCATCCCCACCGACCCCAAGCTGCTCACCGTGGAGCGCTATAAAGCTTTCCTAGTGGAGCGCAGGCGATTGATCGCTGAGCGGCTGAACACGTTTTTGGGGTCGAGCGAAGGCACTGCGAGCCCGTGATGCTTTCAACAAATGCTGAAATGATCCTAAACACTGAAACAGGGGGTAGGATTGCCAGGCCAGGAGGCTTTCAACATTTGCTGAAACAGGCCCTAGAGCTGAAAGAGGAGGAGCCATTGGGTCTCCAGTCGCTTTTGGAGTTGCTGGCCCAGGTCCCAGCGATCCGTGGCGTGGATCCGGTTCATTCCCGAGCCTGGGACACCAGCGGCATCGATGCCCTCGTCGGGCTGCAGCTGGAAGAGCGGCTGCAACCCCTCGCTTGTGCCGTGCTGGCCAATGGACAGCCCCGTCATGTGCGCCTGGCCGTCTGGGAACTCACCCATGCGATACAGCGCGATTGCCCTGACGCCATCCCACTGCTGATCGCTCCCTTCCTCTCCCCCGCCAGCCAGGCCCTCTGCAAGGAACATAAGGTCGCCTTTCTGGATCAGCAGGGCAATGCTCGCCTGGTCTTTGATGGCGTGTTCATTGAGAGGGTGACAGCAGGGAAGCCTGCCTCGGTACGCCGTGATCTCAAGAGCCTGTTCACCCCCAAGGCCGCCCAGGTGTTGCGGCTCTTGCTCAGGGATCCCTGGCGCCCATGGCGGGTAACAGAGCTCGCGCGAAAGGCAGAGGTGAGCCTCGGACAAGCGAGTAACGTTCGCCGAGGGCTCCTCGATCGGGAATGGGCCACCGTGACGGAAGATGGCCTGGCACTCAAGGACCCCGATGCCTTGCTTGATGCATGGAGCGAGGCCTATGCAGGTTTGGGTGGTAAGAAGAACAGCTACTACACCACGCTGCACGGAAAAGGACTGGAGGATGCCTTCCTAGAGTTGTTCCGTGATCAGCGGGATCGGCCTGGAGTGTTACTGGCGTCCTTCACCGCCGCTAAATGGTTGGCGCCCTACGGGCGTATTGCCACCCACAACCTCCTCAGTCAGCCTGCGGAGCTGGAGCACTTGCATCAAACCTTGGCACTGCAGCCAGCTGTCAATGGCGCCAATGTTGTCGTCACCATGCCGGCTCACGAAGGTGTATTCCTCGATGCTGTGCACCCGTCTCCTGGCATCGTCTGCACAAGCCCTGTGCAAACGTTCCTTGATCTTTCCGCGGCAGGGGAACGCGGCAAGGAAGCCGCTGAGCATCTGCGCAGCAAACTACTGAGGTGGTCACGATGAACCCCCTAGAACCTCAGTCAGCTGCTGACTACGACGATAGAAGTACAGAAGCTGTCAAAACGGTACTCCTGGAGATGGGCCAGATTCTCGGCAGCTTCAAGGGCAAGTTTATTGTTGTCGGAGGATTGATTCCCTGGTTGCTCCAGAATGACGAGGATATGCCTCATGTTGGCTCGCTTGACATCGACATTGGGCTTGATCCTTCGGCGCTGGCCGATGGCGAGTATGCGAACCTGATCGAAGCACTTCTAGGCCAAGGCTACCGCCAGAGCCAAGGTCTGCGGCCATTTCAACTGGTGCGCGAGCTGCCTCAGACTGACGGCTCAGCGCCGATTGAGGTCGTGGTTGATTTCCTGATGCAAAGAGATGTCAAGGTCGTCAAGAACCGGCCACCGCTGATTGAAGACTTCCGCGTCCAAGGAGTGAATGGGGCGGACCTTGCCATACGGCTCTCTGAAGATTTCGTTTTAAAAGGAACGATGCCAGGCGGAGGCACCAATTCGGTCACTATTTCTGTATGCTCGATACCCGCCTTTCTGGCTATGAAGGGATTCGCGTTGGCGAATCGCCTGAAGCGTAAGGACGCCTATGACATCTATTACGCCATCCGCACTTATGTCGACGGCATCCCGGCCTTAGTCGAAGCCTGCATCCCGGTATTGGATGACCCTGAAGGCCGGGAGGGGTATCGCTGCATTCAGAGTAAATTCACTTCATTTGATGATTTTGGCCCCACGTCTGTGCGTAAGTTTGTCGAGGAAACTGACGTTTTGCAGGAGCGAACACCAGAGCAGTGGCAGCGAGATGCTTTTGGTGTCGTTGACCGGTGGCTCAAGGAACTCGGACTGAGAGAGTCATGAGCGATTCGATGGCGACCTCTGCGCAAGTTCGCAGCCAGCTGATCCAGGCCCTCACCCTTGACTTGGTGGGACCAACCCCGGACATCCTTGCCCAGCTGGAGCTGGACGGGCGCACAGAGGATGCCACTGAGCTGCACGAAGAGCTGCTCGATCGCCCCCCCAACCGCTGGTACCAGTGCGGTTTCCTGATCCCGAGCGAAACCAGCCTCGGGGATCGCGCCGATGATGCCGCTGACGATGAGTTCGCCGGCCTCGACGGCCAGAATCTCTCCGCCAAACGCAAGAGCAATGCCAGCGCTGACGACACCGGAGCCAGTGAAGCGGGGCCGGCGCGACGGGTGTTCTTCACCTGCTCCGTTGGTTTGAGCCTGCTGATCCCGGCAGCCACCGGGCTGGAGGTCACGGTGCACTGGGCCAGTTACAAGCCCACCACCCCGCCAGAAGGCAGCAAGGCCGACGAGGCCTGGTTGCGCGAATCCCACAAGGAGCAGCTCAGCATCCATGCCGAATTGTTAGCGCCCAGTGGCCGATCGGCCCAGGCCAAGCCGGTGCCCGGCAGTGATGGTCTGATGCTGCGATGGCATCTGAGGCCAGCGCCTGCGGATCAGGGCTACCCCCCTGGCGCTGTAGCCGTGAGCCTGTTCCTCACCAACGAACGCAGCTTTGAGGGACGCAGCGCGGAAGATCGCGATCGTGCCAGTGCCTACCAAGTGCAGCTGGATGTGGGCTGCACCGCCGGCTTCCTGGAGCGCCGCGACCCCCGCGCCGCTGATCTGGCGATCAACGCCAACGATTGGGACCATCGCGTCAACAACCTCCACTACCGGGGCGACCACGAATTCGCCGTGGGTCACAACATCTCTGTGGCCCCTCGGATCGATGCCAACGGCCACTGCCACCAGATCAGCACCACCTGGCTGCCTCAGGCCACCGTGGAGAAGGTGCTGCCCAGGGTTGGGGAGCTGGAAGCCGCCGGACTGGTGCTGTCGATGGCGGAACTTGATCGCCTGGCGAGAGAAGGGGCTGACCCTGTGCAGAAGGCTTTACGCCCTCTCGTGACGGCCTACACGGACTGGATCGAGAAGCAGCGACTAGCGAAGGACACGCCCAGCGAGCAGCAGCAGTCCACCGCCACAGAGCTTCTGCAGGAAGCCAGCAAGCAGGCAAGGCGGATCGAGCGTGGCATCGAAGCGCTGCAGAATGAACAGGTGCGGCTGGCCTTTGCGATCGCCAACCGCGTGATGGCTGACGCTGCTCGCCAACGGTTCGGGGTGATGCGGGGCCAAAAGCCGGAAGACGTGAAGCCCCTCTGGCGTCCATTCCAGCTCGCCTTTCTGCTGATGAACCTCGTGGGGATGGCCGAGCCCACGGATGCCGATCGCGACACCATTGACCTGCTGTTCTTTCCCACCGGCGGCGGCAAGACCGAGGCCTACCTAGGTCTGGCGGCTTACACGCTGGTGATGCGCCGGCTGCGCCATGGGGGGTCGATCGAGTCGGCCGGCATGAGCGTGCTGATGCGCTATACCCTCCGCCTGCTCACCCTCGATCAGCTCGGCCGAGCCTCGACCTTGATCTGCGCACTGGAGCTGGAGCGCCGCAAGGATCCCAAGCTGCTCGGCCAGTGGCCCTTCGAGATCGGCCTATGGGTGGGGCAGAGCGGCACCCCCAACAAGCTCGGCCATAAGGGCGATGGCGACGACAACAGTGCCCGTTCCCGCGTGCTGGCCTGGAGCGGCGGTGATAACAAGCCGATCCCGATCGACAACTGCCCGTGGTGCGGCACCGAGCTTGGCAAAACATCCCTGATTGATGAGCGCCCGGCGGTGGCCCGGGGGGTTTTCCGTCTTCTACCCGATACCGATCATCCGAAGGAGCTCAGGGTTTGCTGCCGCAACCGCCAGTGCCGTTTCTCGGGCGACAGCACCCTGCCGTTGGTAGCTGTCGACGAGATGCTTTATCAACGCCTGCCGGCCTTCGTAATCGCTACGGTCGACAAGTTCGCCGCCCTGCCCTGGGTGGGAGCGACCGGAAAGATGTTTGGCCGCGTGTCCCATGCCCAGCCAGGCAAGGGCTTCTTTGGACCCAGCGATGGCATCGATCAAGCTGGGGGGCTACTGCCCCACGGGCTGGAGCCCCCCGACCTGATCATCCAGGACGAACTCCACCTCATCTCCGGGCCGCTGGGATCGATGGGCGGTCTCTATGAAGCCGTGATCGATGAACTCTGTGTACGCCAGGTTGAGACACCCAACGGAGCGCAGATCGTGCGGCCCAAGATCGTGGCCTCCACGGCCACCGTGCGCCGCGCCAGCCAGCAGATGCAGGCTCTGTTCGGTCGCAGCAGCGCCCCAGCCGTCTTCCCGGCTCCGGGGCCCGATCGGCGTGATTCCTTCTTCTCTTACACCGCCTCGGTCACAGAAGCGGAAGGACGGATCTACCTCGGAGTCTCAGCTCCAGGGCGCAACATCAAGGCGCTGCTTCTGCGGGTGGGCCTGGCCTTGATGAGTACGGCCCAGAAGCTCTACGCCCAGGCCGAAAAGGAACGAAAGGCCCGCGAAAAACGAGGCGAAGCCAAGGGGCCCAACCCCGTTGACCCCTACATGACCTTTCTGGGCTACTTCAACACCATCAAGGAGCTCGGCATCACCCGCCGCCTGCTGGAAGAAGAGGTCACCTCCCTGCTCACCACCTACGACCAGCGCCGTCGTCTGAACGAAACCAGCGCGCGCTACGCACGCCGCAAGATCGCTAATGAACCCCTGGAGCTCACCTCACGCGTACCCACCTCAGAAGTGAGCACCACCAAGGCCCGCCTCGAGCTCAGCTTCGACAACGACAAGCAACGGGTCGATACGGCTCTTGCCACCAACATGATCTCGGTCGGCCTCGACATCAGCCGTCTCGGCCTGATGGTGATGCTGGGCCAGCCGAAGACCACAGCCGAATACATCCAGGCCAGCAGCCGCGTCGGCCGCGACGACCAGCGCCCTGGCTTGGTGGTGGTGTTGCTCAACCCCAACCGACCACGCGACCGCTCCCACTACGAGCGCTTCAGCTTCTGGCACTCGGTCTTTTATCGCGATGTGGAGGCCACCAGCGTTACACCCTGGTCGTCCAGGGCTCTCCAGCGGGGGCTGCCGGCCATCACCGTGGCGCTCGCCCGTCACCTCAGCCCGGAGCTCACCTGGGCCAGGGATGCAGGCAATGCGGATGCGATCGATGCCATCCAGGCTGAGGTGGCCCAACGGCTGGGGGATCGGGCCCGCCGCTCCGCACCGAGCAAAGCACTCAGCGAACACACCGAGGCTGAGGTCCGCAAGCGGGTGATGAACCTCCTCGACAAATGGATCCGCATCGCCCGTGACAATGGCGGCCTGCTTCAGTACGGCCGTGAAGCGGGTGAAGTGGCTCCCCTGCTCCATACCCCGCTTGACCCCGATCTCAAGGAGCTCAAGGCCATGGAGCAGGAGTTTCTGGCCAACTGGAGCCTGCGCGATGTGGAACCCAGCGCTGCTCTGATCCGGCAACGCCCTGATAGCGATGAGGGGATGAACTGATGGCTCGTCAACCGTCCATGCGTCCCCAAGGGGAAGTGCGCCATAGCCAGCTGATCACCACCTATGGCCCAGGCGCCATGGTGGATCTGCCCGATTGTTCGGTGGTGATCGGTGGCCTCAACTTCTGGATGTACGGCCCTGATCAGCCTCCAGAGGAGATCGACGAACCACGGTTGATCGCCAAGCTCCGCCAGAGCCTCAATGTGGGTTCCTTGCGCCTACGCAAACCGCCCATCCACGACGTTGGCCCCGGCGGCCAGAGCCGCCCAGGCGGCATCCGCAGCCCCGAGTTCCCCAACTGGTTTGTGGCCCAGCTGGATCAAACCAAGGAGTTTGATGGCAAGACCTACCGCACCCGTCCCCTGGTGGAGGGCGCCCGTCTCGATAAACGCAAATTCGTCGATGCAGATCGCAAGGCCCATCGGGTCGTACCGGTGCGCTTCGTGCAGAGCTGCCCCAATGGCCATCTCAGCGATATCGACTGGCGTGAGTTCGTGCACCGCGGCAAGACCACCTGCCGGGCCACGCTTTGGCTGGATGAGGCCGGTGCTGGTAACGACTTTACCGAAATCTTTGTGCGCTGCTCTAACCCTGCTTGCATGGAAAAGTGGGATCGCCGTCAGCTCTCTGAAGCCAAGCAGAAACTCAATGGCGACGAGGAAGAGCGGCCAGCGCTTGGTTTCTGCCAGGGGCATCGGCCCTGGCTGGGCCCTTTCGGCCAGGAAACCTGCGATAACGGCAAGGGTAAGGGGGGTGGCTACGTCAATCGCCTGTTAGTGCGTTCCGCCAGCAATGCCTACTTCCCTGAGCTGATCTCAGCAATCTCCATTCCTGAGCCGATCGACGATGTGCGGGAGGTCATCAGCAAGCACCTCAAAGCCTTCGAGAAAATCACCAGCACCGCAAAACTCGAAGTTTGGCTGGAGGACTACGCTCCCGACCACATCAAGGAGCCTCTCGCCTGTACCGAGCCTGCTCTGATCTTTCAGGCTCTCGAAGCCATCCGAGGTGGTGAAGCTGCGCCGAAGGAGACCGAGGCCCTCAAACGACAGGAACTCCGCGCCTTGGTCGGTTCCATCGATGGGCTGCGGCGCGGCACAGGCAGCAGCCGCTTTGAAGCAGAACAGTTGGATCTAAAAGAAAAACCAGCCTGGTTCCAGCAGCGTGTCAACCGGGTATTGAAGGTGCACCAGCTGCGGGAAGTGATGGCCCTGCTCGGCTTCACCCGCCTGGAGCCTGTGGTCAGCCAGATCGATGGTGATCCCCTCGATCTTGGGGTTAAACGAGCCCAGATCGATGTGAAAGAAGCCACCTGGCTACCGGCCGTTGAAAACCTCGGTGAAGGCATCTTCCTCAGCTTCGATCCAGACGCCATCCGCAGCTGGCTCAAGAGTGATGGCGCTGCTCAGCACCTCTCCGAACACCGTGATGCCTTCAAGACCTGGAACAAAGAGCATGGTCTCACTGAGGACAAGTTTAAGTGGCCCGAGGGCGCCTACTTGATGCTCCACAGCCTCGCCCATCTGCTAATTACCGAAGCGGCCCTTGATTGTGGCTATGGCGCCTCGGCGATTAAGGAGCGAATTTATGCCTTCGATGACATTGGCTACGGGATCCTTCTCTACACCGGAGGCAGCGGTTCAGAGGGCTCGCTCGGTGGCTTAGTGGGTTTGGCTGATCGCATCGATGAACTGCTGGCGATGGCGCTCGAGCGAGCCGCCCTCTGCTCCAACGATCCCTTCTGCGCCAGCCACGAACCCAACGACGGACTGGAGAAGCGTTACGCCCATGGCGCCGCCTGTCATGGATGCCTGCTGATTGCCGAAACCAGTTGTGAACGCCGCAATGAGTTTCTCGATCGGGCGCTTGTCGTGCCGACCTTGATCCAACGTGATGCGGCTTTCTTCACGGATTGCCCCTGATGCCAGCGGCCTTCCCCAATCTGAGTACTGCTGAACTGGAAACCCTTCTGGCGGCGCTGGATCCCCACCATGGCGACTCCCAACGCGGCGATCCCGGTTCACTCTCGGGCGACCTGGCTGATCCTCCAGCCTTCCTGGCCAGAATCGGTCTGGCGCCTGGTCCCGGTTCTCTGGGTGCATGGCTAGAGCGCTGGCGTGCCTCAGGAGGCAGCCGGGAGGCCCTGCTCCTATCCGTTCAAGCCCTCTTGCATCAGCGACGCAGTGACGCTGCAGCGCGTTCGATCGAATTGGTGTGGTCAGGCCCTGATGCAGGAGCAGGGTCGGTCACCCGCGATCAGTCGGTGTTGATTCGTCAGTTGGTGGAGCGCGCCGAACAGCGTCTGCTGCTCACCACCTACGCCTTCTACAACGGGCCATTCATCAAGGAGTTGTTCCAGCTGATCCGCATGCGCATGGTGGCTCACCCGACGTTGCACGTGCGCATGGTCTGCAACATTCACCGGGATCGTGGCAACACCTCAAGCCCTGAGACCTTGATCCGTAAGTTTCAACAGCAAACCTGGTCGCGCCTCTGGCCTGAAACGCCTGCTCCTGCGGTGTTTTTCGACCCCCGTTCCCTATCGCTTGAACGAGAGAAAGCTGTCTGTCATGTCAAGGCAGTGGTGGCAGATGAAGAAGTCCTCGTCACCAGCGCCAACCTGACCGATGCCGCCCAGCTCTCCAACTTCGAGCTGGGTCTGCATCTCAGCAGTTCCGCCCATGCTGATGACGTCTGGGATCATTTCGAGCGCTTGATCCATCAGGGCCTCCTGCAGCCCATTGGTTGAATTATGCAGCTGACAAGGTACCGGAATCTATCAACAGTGGATCAATAGGCCTTCTCCGAGTTCCCAACACCGGTGATCGAGTTGTTTTCACGGAAACATGACGATGCGGTGCCTTCTGTTGAAATCTGAACCCCTTTGGACTCCGACTATGAAGGCGGCGCACCAGCCCCCAATCAATCAATTCGCCCCCCCGGCCGTGGACTCCGCCACCCCCTCCGCCGCAATCAATTCCACCGCCCGCCGCGCCTCCCCCAGCACCTGAAACAGCACCTGGGGCTCGGCCTGGAGCAGGGCGATCCAATGCTCCAGATAGGCGGCATGGCTCTGGAGCTCACTGCCGATCTCAAGGCGATCACCCAGGAGCACGGCCCCTAGCTCGGCCACCAACTCCTCTCGGGCATAACGGGGCTTGCCAAATGCACCACCGAGATCGCGCTTGAGGCGGGAGGCATGGCCGGTGGAATGGACCTGCTCATGGGCCCAGGTGGCATAGAAGGCAGCCGGCGACTGGAAGCTGGAGCGCTCGGGCAGCTGGATGCGATCGAGCTGGGGCAGATAGAAGGCCCGATCGCCACCAAAGCTGACCGGCACCGGCCAGGCGGAGAGCACCGCCTCTGCCGCGGCTAAGCGCTCCAGCTCGGGCCGGGCCTGCTGACCGGCGGCTTCCTGCCGGGCTGCGATGAGCTCAGCCAGCCCTGGCCCCTCCAGATCACCTGCATTGAAGACCGGCACGGGCCGATAGCTCACCCAGCTGCGGGCTGCCCCCTCGACGCCATCCGCCTGCTCCCGCTGACCTAGCTCCCGCTGATCGGCCTGCTGATGGAGCTGGGGCCGCAGGATCATCGCCGCCTTGCTGCCCTTACGGGGACTGATGCCTAGCTGCCTGGCCTCTGCGTAGCCGCACCAACACGGCAGGGCCGAACCCCGAATGTGCATGCCCAAGGTGAGCAGGATCGGATTGGAGCCCCGATAACGATGGCCACTGATCAAATTGCAGTGGTGGCCGCCGCCGGAGCCATCCCAGGGCTTGCGCCAGGGAGCAACCCCCTGCTGCATCAACTCGATCAGGCTGAGAACTAGGCGCTCCTGGGCGCTGGACCCGGACCGGCGACTTGCTGCAGCGGGCGCCTTGGATTTGGACTTCGCTGAGGACTTTTGAGCGAACTGGCTAACGGCCATGGCCGGCTGGACGTGGAACGCCCCCTTGGTCCTCGCGTAGGCAAGGGGCGCGCAGCGCCTTGCGTCAGCCCTTGCCCGCGAGGCCACCATGGGGCAGCCCACGCCAGCCACCCTTACGGGTTGGGGCCTGTGATTGAACTGCTGGATTGAGTGGGGTGATCGAGGGCTGGTGGTCCCACCAGTAGGTCGGCATGAGAAAAGGGGGCCGGCAGCCAGCCCCCGGGGAGCCAGTGGCACCAGATGCTTACCCCACTGCCCCAACCGGCAGCGCCGGCTCCAGCTCGAACTCCTCTGGCCTGACCTGCTGCTCGGCCCAGGACTCCCGAGCGGCGGCAATGGCATCGGCCCGCTCCAGGAACTGGGCAATCACTGGCAGGACTTCCTCCTCAAGGAGGGCAATTTCTTCCTCCACCAAGGGCGCCTCATAGGAGCACTCCCGCACCCCCAGCTCCTGCAGGCGCAGATAGCGCTCGATCCTTTGCTGGGCGAGCAGCAACAGGGAGATGGGATGGGAGGAGAGCAGGCTGGACATGGGCCTGGGCGCCTGGGGCGCAGCGATGGGACGCATCCCGTGCCGCCGGATCAGGCAAGGGGCGCGCAGCGCCTCGCGTCAGCCCTTGCCCCGGCGGACACTGGAGCG
>CAMAPJ010000043.1 GCA_945860085.1 Synechococcus sp. UW140
CGCCTAGCCCAGGAGATCGGGGTCTCCCAGACCCGGATCAGCGAGATCCTCAAAGGCAAGCGTTCGATTACGGCCAACACAGACTTGCGCCTCTGTCGTTTCTTTGGCTTGAGCGATGGCTATTGGCTGCGGGTCCAGGTGCTTCACGACCTAGACCATGCCCAGCGAGCAATGGCCAAAGAGCTCGATCAAATCCATCCCTTCCAAGCCACTTACGCCTAGCGCATGGGCAGCAAAGGGAAGAGAGACCCAAGGCAGAAGGCCAAAAACAAAGAGCCCCCTCAGCCCCCCATCACCAGGCCGATCCCAGGCCAGCCATCGCTCCTCAACGCTTCGTCATTTCACCTATTTGCCAATACAAAAGCGCGAAAAGATCCGATCCAGCACCGCCTCACTCACCTCTTCGCCGGTGATCTCACCGAGGCACAAAACAGCGGCGCGCAGGTCGATCGTCCAGAAATCCCAGGGCAGCTGCTGCTCGGCGGCCTCCAAGCTGCGCTCCAGGCTGGCTGCGGCGCTGGCGGCCAGGTCCGCCTGGCGGCGGTTGAGGGCCACGGCAATGCCCTGGTCTCCGCTGGAGCCGCAACGGGCCAAGAGGGTGCCCACCAACTCCTCAATGCCGGCACCGGTGGCGGCGCTGATGCGGACGTGCGCCGGATCCGCCTGAACTGGGGGCTCAGGCAGGAGTCCCAAACCCTGGGGCCCACGGTCCAGTTTGTTGCCCACCAGCAGGCAGGCCACCCCCTCCGGCACCAACGCCCGCAGGGCCTGGTCCTCGTTGGTCCAGCCCGCCGTCAGATCAAAAATAAGTAGCACCAGATCGGCCGAGGCCAGGGCGGAGCGACTGCGCTCGATGCCGAGCTGCTCAATGCGGTCGTCGGTGGCGCGAATGCCGGCGGTGTCGAGCAGGGTGAGGGGCACCCCCTGCAGCACCAGCTCGCTTTCGACCAAATCGCGGGTGGTGCCGGGCAGGTCGGTGACGATCGCCCGCTCGCTGCGGCTAAGCCGGTTGAGCAGGCTCGATTTGCCGACATTGGGCCGGCCCACGATCGCCACCCGCAGGCCCTCGCGCAGCAGTTGACCCTGGGCCGCTCCGGCCACTAGCCCTTTGAGGGCGTCGCGCACCGCGGCCAATTCGGCCGCCACCGAGGAGCCGTCAAGAGGCGGCAGGTCCTCCTCAAAATCCACCCGCGCCTCCAGTTCGGCCAGCTGGTCGAGTAGGCGCTCGCGCATGCCAGAAATCTGCCGATGCAGGCCGCCATCAAGGCCAGCAAGCGCCAGCTGGGCGGCGCGGCGACTGCGGGCCGTCACCAAGTCGCTCAGCGCCTCGGCCCGGGTGAGATCAAGGCGGCCATTGAGAAAGGCCCGCTGGCTGAATTCACCCGCCTGGGCCCGGCGGGCGCCGGCCGAAAGCACCAGGTCCAGCACCCGCTGCACGCAGATCAGGCCGCCGTGGCAGTGGAACTCCACCACGTCCTCACCGGTGAAACTGCGCGGCGCCTGCATCAGCAGCAGCAGGGCCTCATCGATCCGCTCGCTTGAGGCCGGATCCACCACATGGCCATACAAGATCCGGTGGCTCTCCCACACCTGGCTCCCCGGCGCCCGAAACAGCCGCCGCCCGATCGCCAGGGCCGCCGGCCCCGAAAGCCGCACGATCGCCACACTGCCCTGGCCCGGCGCCACCGCCGTGGCAATGGCCGCAATCGTGTCCGCTGGATCGGCCACATCAGCACTGGGATCAGGCAAGGGCTGGGCTGGCCCCGCAGGGGCCGGAAGGATTGGACATGCCCGCCAGTCTCGGACTCCAGCGCCCGACTGGAGGGCCCCTAGGCCCTGGCCTGGGGGCCCACACAAGCCCTGCTCAGCCCTGCCAATTCAAACCGCCGGAAACCCCGGGCACACCATCAAATCAATGTGACCTCCCACCGGTTGACGCCACTCGCGAAACTCCGCCGCCAGGGCCCGCTGGTCATGCTTGTGCATCAACGCCTCCAACTGTTGGAGGCGTTGATGCACCAAATCCAAAGTGTCATCAATCAGCTGGGCGGCCTGTTCGGACGTCATCGGCCAAGCAGCGAAGTGGGCAAGTTGTAGGGAAGCCCCTGCTGGGGCGTTGTAGCGGTCGGCACGGCCGGGAGTGGGGATGGGGAGATCGGAACGCAGCAAGCCAGAGGGCCTTGCACGCTGCTTCGGACTATGCAACCAACCGCTAGCCCACAGCAACGACCACCCCTCCATCCCCACCCTCCACCAGCCGATCCAATCCCACCTGGTCCACCATGATCGCAAAAAAGCCGAGGGCACGATATTGCTTGGCAATCTGTTCGGCGTATAGGGCTGAGAAGTAAGGGCCCACCAGGTAGGTGCTGCCACCGGCTACTTGGCGTTCCTCCACATTCATCAGCAGGCTCACTAGGGCTGTGGCCTGCTCGCTGGAGCGGGGCACGATATTGACGTAGCTATAGTCAGCCTTGCGGCCGCACCCATAGGCATTCAGCTGATTGGTGGTCTCGGCAAGGGTGATGTCCTCTTCGGCCGTCACTTGGCCATCGGCCCGGATGATCAACGCCACCAGATCAGTCAACTGGCGAGCCTGATCGGCGGGAGGGGCCATGGCCAGATAATCGGTGATGGCCTGGCTGAGGGACTGCAAGCGCCGGGACGGGGTAGACAGTCGATGGGCGTGAATGGCCTCCCAATTCAAGTGGATCTGCCAATGGTCAGCGAAGGTTTGGATTAGCTCCCGTTCGCGCGGGTCAAGGTGGTCGTCGATATAGGCCAACTGGCCGAGAATGTCGATCATTTTTTGGGCCCCTATGGGTCGAACAAGGGCCTTGAGGAGATCCCCGAGCTCGGAGCGTTCCTGGCTAAGGGCTCGCCGCAACATGACCCAAGGGGAGATCCGCCGTCGCCCCACTTCCCAAAGGCCAATACCAATCAACAATTGCACCGACCGGGCCATCATCCAGAGGCCATTAACAATCGCCACTACCCATTGCTGCCTCAAGCTGCCATCTATGGCGAACACGGTGACTGGGACCAGACCAACCAGTTTGGACATCACCGAGATGCTTTCGACCACCTGTCCCTCATGCTTACGAGACCACAACTTGTTCAATGTGAGGTAGATCTCCGCAACCACAAAGAGCAATGAGCCATAGGCCAACAATGATGACGTGGACTGAAAAAGGTGCATCCCCTAGGGCTCAACAGACTATTTACGATAGGACTAGAAGCACAGATTCGACACCGCCTTCGGCAGCAACCCCAATCACAGCCGGGCCATTGCAGTCGAACCACGGCAGTCAAACCATGGCAGTCAAACCATGGCAGTCAAACCACGGCAGCCAAGCTGGAAACCAACAAGGCTTCAACCACGGAGTCAAACGATCCGAAGAGCAACCGACGGATCACTTCGGCGATCGCCCAGCCCATCCACACACCCCAGAGAGCCCTCTGCGGCTGTCCCAGGAAAGCAGAACAGAATGGATCCCATGGCCCCTGGGGCGCCGACACGGCAGAACAACACAGCCTGAAGACCAGCGCATCTGACTTCAACCATCCCGATCAATGGCGTTGACAATTCACTCCGCAAGGGATTCACTCCACAAGGAATTCCCTCCACAAGGGAGTTCGAATTCACCACAAAACGCTGTCTATCATTGTGGCAAAATACATTGCATGATCGTCTTACCCGCAGAAGCGATCTAGTCGTGGGCGAAGGTCTCGCTATCATCAACAAAGACGGCTTCAACACAGGTGGGCTTGTGATCTGGTTTGGCGATGACGCCAACCAGCTCTCCTGACTGGCCATGCACCCCGCCAACCCTGCGGCCTGCCACCTGTGGCTCCACAGCAACGGACCCCAGCCTGGCTCAGCCGGGGCTCCCCAGTTGCATCCGCCGGGCCAGGGGGTTGCCTGCCCAAACAGAAACAATTAGATCCTCATCGCTCCCTCAGCAAGCTCGCATAAAACAGCCCGGCGAGCCGTGGGCGCCCTTCTGCGGCCAGCGCTTCTGACAAAAACTGCAACTCGCCAGGGCAAGACCTCTGCCAACCGGTGTCCAGGCCCAAACAGGCGTTAATCCTGCACGGATCCCGCACTGATCCCGCACGGATTAAGCACGGATCATGCACAGATCTGCAGCAAGCCCATCACAGGCAAGTCCTGAACTATAACAATGGCGAGGCCTACATTCACCTTCTCGGTCCATGGCTACCCGGTCTCCTTTACATGCTCTTGCCTTCACGGCATCTCTTGGCGCCAGCATTTTGCTGCCAACAGCAAGTTGGGCCGCTTCTATTGGTGCTTCAGAACCGGTTGGGTTTGGCCCTACTGTTGTGAGCAGCTACTGCGACATCAACACATTGGCGGGCTCCTTGGGCGTCGCCAAGAATCGCAGTCTGATCACATCTGATGCCACCGAAAAAGGCCCCTTCTCCGGCGCCCTCGCCCCAGCCAGCATTTCGGCAGCGAGCAATCTAGGCACCAAAGGGGCTCTGTTAGTTGACGCCCCTACACTCTCAGGAGGCACGGGAGCCAAGGTCAGCGAAGTGAGACTGGGAAGTAACTCTTGGGCCGGCTACGGCATTGCCCATCTCGACGCGGATGGCAGCTTGCAAGCCACCAACGTGCATGTGAAGTTCGAGGCAGGGAGCTCCGACGCTAAATTTACCAATGCCACTTACACCGCGTCTGCCACAGTGACCTGCACAGATGACGGCAATAAATAACCCTTAGCCGATTCAGGCCACGCCTGTCATTCCCATCTCCTTGTTCTCGGCTTAGCCAGCCATGACCCCTAACCGCAAAGTTCAGCTCTTAAGGCCCTGGGGCTGGCTGGTGACCGCCCTGCCGATGCTGGGACTGCTGCAGCCAAGTAGCGCCCAGGCCTTTTCCCTATCGCCGCTTCGAATTGAGGCCAATCGAGGCCAACTGCAGATCGGCAATTCAAGCGATCGCACGATACGGGTGCAACTCCAGGTGTTCGCCCCCCGCCAAGTCAATGGCATCAAAACGGCTGGCTTGGAGCCCCTAACCGATGATGTTGCTGACAACCTGATTCAGCTCAGACCCTCCGTCTTTCGCCTCGGCCCAGGCGCCACTCGGGTGGTGCCCTATCGCATCGTCAGCACGTCTCAGCCCTTTTACGTATGTGGAACGTCCTTGCAAGGTTTATTCAACATGCGAGTCTGCTCGCGCTGGGCAGCGGCGGCACCCTCCTCAGCCTTGGCTGCTCCCAGGCCCTAGCCCAAATCTTCCTGGCCCCAAACCAGCAATTTCCCCAGGGCTCTCGTGTCTCGATTGATGTGGGCAGTGTGCGCTGCAATTCCGATGGCGGAGCCCTGCCCAATCTGAGTGTTTCGGCCGGTGCCTATCCCGATCAATTAGGCAACAACATCAGCCTGTCTCAACAAAACAGCAGTTCCTCCATAGGCAATCAAAGCTCGTTGATGGCCCTGCTGAGCCTGAACATTCCCTTGAAAACCAGCAACCCCCAGTTCAGCTGCCTGAGCCTGCTTAAAGACGCACAGATCAAGACGCGCATGGAAAATCTGCGTCAGCTCGTAGACGAAGAGGTAATCAGCGAATCCCAGTACAAAAAGGCCCTGCTCAATCTCTACGGACCACTCAGCAGTGGCGCCCTGGAGTTGCCGAAGTCTCCGGCCCAAGGGGTGAGTCTGGTGGTGCCTTAACAGCCAGCCTGGCGCTAGTGCGGCGCCCGGGTCTGCTCCAGCCACTGCGCCAGCAGGCTCCAATCGTCGCGCTGGTCAATCGCCTCCCAAATGCGCTCGATCTCAGCTCGGACTGGGGTCACTGGCAGGTTCCAGCGGGCCAGGGTCTCCGCGATCGCTTGCGGTTGGGGCCAGGCCTGGCTCCAGGCCCACCAGCCATCCCTCCAGGTCAACCAGGCCTGTCTCGGCGGCTCGGGCGCACCCTCCACAAACGGAGCCAGGGCTTCCGCTTCCGCCGGCAAGCCGCCCGTAGCGATGCGCCGCTCCAGGGCGGCAAAAAAGGAGCCGTAGGCCACCGGCCAAGCCGCCAGCAACTGCAAGGTCGGCAGCAGCAGATCCGGCAGCTCGGCGCTGGCCAGCCAATCCGGGGCGCTGACCTGCTGCGACTCCAGCTCAAACCCGAGCCGGCGCATCAACCGGGCGCGGAAATGGGCGTCGTAGGTGGGGCCGAAGCGCTCAAGGCGCTGCTCCAAGGCCTGGCGCGGCCACAGCATCGCCAAGGGCTCCTGCAGCAGGCGCAGGTTCTGATGACAGATGCGCGGTTGCTGGCCGTAGGCGTAGAGGGAGGTCTGGTCGAAATAGGCAGCGGTGAAGCCCAGATCCCAGCGATCTAGAAACGCAAACGGTCCGTAGTCGAAACTCTCACCGGCAAGCGACATGTTGTCGGTGTTGAGCACCCCATGGGTGAAGCCGGCCACCATCCATTCGGCCGCCAGGCGGGCCACCCGCTCCACCAGTTCGCCATACAGAGCCAGGGCACTCTCCTCGCCAGAGCCATCGCCCAGATGGGGGTAATAGGTGGCCTGGGCATGGCGCCAGAGGCGCTCCAGGTTCTGGGGCTCGCGCCGATACAGCAACCGTTCGCAGCTGCCAAAGCGCAGGTGGGTGCGGGCCAGGCGCAGCATCACCGCGCTGCGGGTGGGTGATGGTTCATCTCCGCGCCAGAGCTCTTCACCGGTTTCCACCAGGCTGAGGGTGCGGCTGGTGGTGACCCCAAGCCGGTGCAGGGCCTCACTGGCGATGATCTCGCGCACCCCACCCTTGAGGGTGAGGCGGCCATCGCCGCCCCGGCTCCAGGGGGTGGTGCCGCTGCCCTTGGTGCCCAGATCCTGGAGATCGCCATAGATATCGCGCACCTGGCCGTAGAGGAAGCCGCGGCCATCACCCAGAAAGGGGTTGTAGGTGCCGAATTGGGTGCCGTGGTAGCGCAGGGCCAGGAGCCGTTGGCGCGCCTCGAAGCGGCCATAGGCCGCCTCGAAATCCCGATCGGTCACGGCGGCGGGATCCAGCCCCAACTGACTGAGCAGGGCGTCATTGCGGAAACGCAGACGGGTCTGGGGAAAAACAGCCGCTTCCACCCCATCCCAATAGGCCTCACCCAGGCCCTCGATCGAGGGCTCAAAGGGCAGCGCCAGTAGGGGATTGGCGGCGAACTCGGCGGCAGACATCGGGTATGGACCGGGCCCCGGCAGCCAACAACGGGGCTGCAGAACCCCGGGACCCTAGGAAGGGCCTGCCGGCCCTGGCTGGCCCCAAGCAGCGAGCCGGCCTGCGCCCAAGCCCAGGTCCAGCCCCCTGCAAGCACAGCAGCCGATTCGCGGGCCGGGGACCTGGCCAACCAGCATCGCCTGGGTGGTCGTGGCAAGATCAAGCTCCCTTGCCCATGCACGCGTGGCGAACAACAACGGCTCGCCGCGGCCCGTGGTGATCAGCTTGCTGGTGGCCCTAGGCGTGGTGGGTGGCCTGGCCCTGCTGGGCTGGCTGGGCATCGTGATGCTGGATCTCAAGCACCTCAATACCAGTGGATTCACGTTGCCGTGACGATGTCGCGTTGAGACGTCGTTAACGCTGGGTCTTTGCCGCCATCGCTGGGACGTTGCCCTGGGGCCAATTCGCAAGCGCGCCGTTCAAAAGCGTTGCCAAAGGGGAAACGATGGATGTTGGGACCGATCGCGGCGGCGGCAGCTAGCCCCGCGGGGCTAGCTGAACCGGTGGGGACTGGGGGCGCCTACCCCCTCAACCAATCCCCGTGCGGCACAGATTCAGCACATCCGCCATCGCCCGAATTTGGTTGATCGTGCTGGTCAATTGGGAGGCGCTGGCCAGTTCGATGCGCAGGTCGATGCGGGCGGGCTTGCCGGCTGCGGTGCGCACGCGGGCGTCGCTGACGTTGATGCGGCTATCCGAAAGACGCGTGAGGATGTCCTTAAGCACGCCGACCCGATCGAGCACCTCGATGCGCAGCTGCACCGGATAGCGACGGCTGCCATGGTCGGCCACGGGGTTCCAGCGCACCGGCAGGCGGCGCTCCACCGGCATCTGGGCCACGTTGGCGCAATCCTGGCGGTGGATGGTGATGCCGTGGTTGCCCAAGGCGACGCTGCCGACAATCCCTTCGCCCGGCAGGGGGCTGCAACAGCCCCCCAGCCGATACTCCAACCCCTCCAAACCCAGGATCGGGCTGGCCTGGCCGTGTTCAGCCGGCGTCAC
The DNA here is from genome assembly GCA_945860085.1 of Synechococcus sp. UW140. Classification (GTDB taxonomy): domain Bacteria; phylum Cyanobacteriota; class Cyanobacteriia; order PCC-6307; family Cyanobiaceae; genus BAIKAL-G1. Next base: position 8,230 of record CAMAPJ010000043.1, read on the forward strand.
GGGGGCGACCTGCTCCCGTTGGGCGCTGAGGTTGCGGGCCAGCTCCTCATTGCTGAGCACCGGGGCGGCGGCCGCCGTGACCAGCCGGATTTCCTCGCGCAGCCGATTGAGCGCCTGCTGCAGGGTGACACCGCCGAAGCCGATCGAGGCCAGCAGATCTTCTGTGCTGATCAGGTTGCAGCGGCGCGCCACCCGGGCCATGGCATCGCCATTGAGCAGGGCATCTAAGCCAGCGCGGCCCAGCTCCCGCTCCAGCATGGCCGTGCCGCGCTGGATGTTCTCATCGCGGTGGCTGCGTTTGTACCAATGGCGGATGCGGTTGCGCGCTGTGGGAGTAGCGACGAAATTGAGCCAATCGAGGCTGGGATGGGCCGTCTTGGCCGTGATTACCTGCACAAAATCGCCGTTTTGCAACGGCGTCGCCAAAGGACAAAGGCGGTCGTTGATACGCACTCCCTGGCAGTGATTACCCACTTCCGAGTGAATACGATAGGCAAAATCAACGGCGGTTGAGCCCTTACGCAAGCCCACCACATCACCATTGGGGGTGAAGACAAACACCTCCTCATCAAACAGATCTTCCTTGATCGAGGCGAGAAAATCGCTGCTGTCTTCGCCGACGCCATCCTTTTGCCAATCGACCAACTGCCTGAGCCAGTTGAAGCGCTCGGCGTCGCTGCCGGAGGCGGCCGGGGACCCGCCTTCCTTATATTTCCAGTGGGCGGCGATGCCGTATTCGGCCACCTGGTGCATCTCGGCCGTGCGGATCTGCACTTCGATCGGCCGGTGCCGGCCGATCACGGCCGTATGCAAAGACTGGTAGCCATTGGGCTTAGGCAGGCCGATGTAGTCCTTGAAGCGGCCCGGAATTGGCCGGAAGGTGTCATGCACCACAGCCAAAGCCCGATAACAACTCTCGATATTGGGCGTGAGGATGCGCAGGGCCGCCACGTCGTAGATCTCGTGGAAAGCTTTCTGCTGGCGCTGCATCTTGCTCCAGATGCCATAGAGATGCTTGGGCCGGCCGCTCACCTCACAGTTGGCCAGGCCCGCCGCCTCGAGCCGGTCGCGCAGCAGCTGCACCGTGACCCCGAGGCGCTGTTCGCGATCGCTGCGCTTGGAGGCGACCTGCTGCTGGATCTCGCGGAAGGCCTCCGGTTCGAGGATCTTGAAGGCCAAATCCTCCAGTTCCCACTTGAGGCGGCCGATACCAAGACGGTTGGCCAGCGGGCCATAGATCTCGCGGGTTTCGCGGGCGATGCGCTGTTGTTTTTCCGGCTTAAGGGCGCCGATTGTGCGCATGTTGTGCAGCCGGTCGGCCAGCTTCACCAGCACCACCCGGATGTCACTGGCCATGGCCAGGAACATGCGGCGCAGGTTTTCCGCCTGGGCTTCGGTGCGATTAGTGAAATGGATGCCGCCGAGCTTGGTCACCCCCTCCACTAGGGCCCGCACCTCGGCGCCAAAATGTTCCTCGATCTCGGCGGGGGTGACGTCGGTGTCCTCGACCACATCGTGGAGGAAACCGGCGGCGATCACGCTTGGGCTAGCACCGATATCGCGCAGCAGATCGGCCACCGCCACCGGATGGACGATGTAGGGCTCGCCACTAGCCCGCACCTGGCCGTCGTGGAGCTGGAAGGCGAAGTCAAAGGCGGCCGCCAGCAGGGCGTCGCTGCCAGCCACACCACCGGAGCCAGCAGCGGGAACGCCCTTGGCGAGGCAGCGACGCAGCCAAGCCGGCAATGGAATGCCATAGGCATCGGCCTGGCGGATCAAACCAGGGGTGACCTCGCCCGCCAATTGCGGGGAGGGCGCCGTGGCTCCTGCAGGGACTGGCTTGCCAGCAGAACGGCCAGCGACGGAGGTCGCCTCAAAGGGCTCAGCCCCGGCCGGGGCGTGCTCCGCCCGGGCTACTTCCGTCTTGTCAGCCGCTGCGTTGACCATCCAAGCCCGCGGATGCTCCCATCGTATGCAGTTCGCGACACATTGACTGCGCTGTGTGGGGGCGCCCATCCAAGCTGGATTCCAGTGCCCCCTGGAAAGCACCATGGCTGCCAGCGGATCGTCCTCGGCCGCCCTGGATCTAGAGCGCGCGCCCGGAGCGCCGATCCTGAGCCTGGAGCAGCTGTTGGTCCATTACCCAGGCAGCGCCACAGCCACCCTCTGTGGCCTGGATCTGACCCTCCACCCCGGCGAGCGCCTGGCCCTGGTGGGGCCCTCGGGCTGCGGCAAAAGCACGGTCGCCCGGGCCGTGCTGCAGCTGCTTCCCCCCGGCAGCCGCTGCGAGGGCGGCCTGGACCTGGCCGGCCAGGATCCGCGCCGCTTGAGCCAGAGGGCCCTGCGGCGCCTGCGGGGTGAGGCGGTGGGGTTGGTGTTTCAGGACCCGATGACGCGGCTCAACCCCCTGTTGACGATTGGGGAGCACCTGGCCGATACCCTCGCGGGCCACCAGGCCAGCGCCGCAAGCCTCCTCAGCCGAAGTTTCACCAGCCTTGGGCGTTCAGGCCAAGGGCATCTGGGCCAGCGCCGGGCGATCCGGCAGCGGGCCGAGGCCTTGCTGGCCCGGGTCGGCATTGGCGCCGATCGCTACGACAGTTACCCCCATGAATTCAGTGGTGGCATGCGCCAGCGGCTGGCGATCGCCCTGGCGATGGCCCTGCAACCGCCCCTGGTGATTGCCGATGAACCCACCACCAGCCTGGATGTGGCCGTGGCCGGCCAGGTGATGGCCGAACTGACGGCCCTTTGTCAGGACAGCGGCAGCGCCCTGCTGCTGATCAGCCACGACCTGGCCCTGGCCGGCCGCTGGTGCGAGCGCATCGCCGTGCTCGACCAGGGCCGGCTGGTGGAGGAGGCCCCCGCCCGGCAGCTGCTCACGGCGCCCCACTCCCCCCTGGCCCAGCGCCTGGTGGCGGCGGCCCGGGCCCGGGAGGGCCAGGCCACCCCGGCCCCCAGCCAGGCGCCCCTGCTGCTCGAGCTCGCAGAATTGCGCTGCTGGCATCCCCTCGCCTCCCTGCCCTGGCAGCAGCGCTGGCTCAAGGCCGTTGATGGCGTCAGCTTGCAGCTCCACGAAGGCGAAACGATCGGCCTGGTGGGCGCCTCCGGCTGCGGCAAAAGCACCCTCTGCCGCGCCCTGATCGGCCTGACACCGGTGCGGGGAGGCGCCGTACGGCTCCAGGGCGTCGACCTGCTGGGCCTGCGGGGCCGGCCCCTGCGGCGGGCCCGCCGGCGCATCCAAATGGTGTTCCAAGACCCCCTGGCCTGCCTCAACCCCCTGATGCCCGTGGGCGAAGCCATCGCCGATCCCCTGCTGATCCATGGCCTGGCCAGCCGGCCCCAAGCCCGGGCCCGGGCCCGGGAGCTGCTGGCGGCCGTGGGGCTCAATCCCCCCGAAGCCTTTGAGCGGCGCCTGCCCCGCCAGCTCTCAGGCGGCCAGCAACAGCGGGTGGCCATCGCCCGGGCCCTGGTGCTGGAGCCCCAGGTGCTGCTCTGCGATGAGAGCGTCAGCATGTTGGATGCCGAAGTGCAGGCGGAGGTATTGGCGCTGCTGCGCGATCTCCAGAGCCGCCTCGGTTTGGGCCTGATCTTTGTGACCCACGACCTGGGCGTGGCCAGTGGCTTCTGCCAGCGGGTGATCGTGCTCGAGGGCGGCCGGATCGTGGAGCAGGGCCCCGGCGACCAGCTGCTGGCCCATCCCCAGGCGGCCATCACCCGCAGCCTGGTGGCCGCCTGCCCGCGGCTGCCGGCGCTGGCCTGAGGCCCTAGCTCACGCCAGGGGCATTGCAGATCTGGCAGCCCCCGAGCGCACCAGCACCGGCACCCGCTTGAAGGCGGGCGTGCCGCTGGCGGCATCGATCACGGGGCGCATCAACACGTTGGCCTCGGGGTAGAACATCAGCGCGGCCCCGGCCCGGATCGCCCCGGGGATCACCTCCACCTGCTCCAGCGAGCCGGCCTCGCCCTGCACCGTGACCCGCTGGTGGGCCTGAAGGCCGCTGCTGAGCAGGTCGGAACGGTTCATCAAAATTGTGTTGCGGTGGGGCATGCCGCGGTAGCTGTCGCCCTGCTTGTAGACAACGGTGTTGTGTTGCCCGTAGCTGCGGGCGGTGATCAGGCTCAGCACCAATCCCCGCTCGTCCGCCGCCAGGCCGCCGAAATGGTCGGCCAAGGGCAGCTCCAGTTCCGGCAGGGGCGTGGTGACCAGCTGGGCGCGGCCGCTGGCGGTAGCGAAGTGGGGCTGGCTGAACAGGGGCCCGTCCACCGCGAACTCCTGGCGGCTGGCATCGATGCTGGCGATCGCCGCGTAGCCCGGCACGGTGCGGGCAATCAGCTGACGCACGTAGGTGGTGTCCTGGAGCCGGCGCCAGTCGATCGGCTCCTGGCCAGCCAGGCCGTGACCAAGCAAGCGCTGGGCGAGTTCCGCCAGGAACTCCACCTCGCTGATCAGGTCGCTGCCCTGGAGATGGGTGCGGCCGGGCTCATTGAGTCGCACCCAGTTGTTACCCGATTCCACCGTGGTGCGCTGGGCCATCTCAAAGCGGTTAAACACCGGCAGCAAAAGCGTCTGACGGGCGGCCAGGCCATGGAAATGGCCGGTGTTGGGCTTGGTGGCCAGATACATGATCGTGTCGATCCGGCCCAGGGCCCGGCCCGCCTGGCGGCTGTCTGGATTGGCGCCGTAGAGGTTGCCGCCCAGGCAGAGCAAGCTGTCCACCCCACCCCCATCGGCCGCCTCGATCAGGGCGCGCGTGTCGTAGCCCGGTACAGGGCTCAACGGCCGGCCCAGCAACTGCTCAAGCGCCAGCCGCATCGGCTCCTTGAGCTTCACGGTCACCCCCATCGAGCCGAAGCCCTGCACGTTGGAGTGGCCCCGGATCGGCATCGTGCCGGCCCCGGGCCGGCCGACATTGCCGCTCAGCACTGCCGTATTGACAATGGCCTGGACGTTGTCGGTGCCGTTGGCGTGGTGGGTGATGCCCATCGCCCAGGCGAAGACCACAGCGCGGCTGGCGGCGATGCGACGGGCCGTCAGCTCCAGTTCCTCACGGCTGAGGCCGCAGGTGCGAGTGATGGCCGGCCAATCGGTCTGCTCGAGCTGATGGACCAGGGCCTGCCAGCCGTCGCTATGGGCCTTCACGAACTCCCAGGGGATGGCGTCGCTCTCCAGCAGCGCCTTCTGGATGCCAAGAAAAACGGCGGTGTCGGAGCCGGGAATCGGCTGCAGAACGACCGAAGCGACCTCCGATCCCTGCAGCAGCGAGCGAATCGGAAAGGCGGGCGAGCCGAACTTGAGCAGCCCCACTTCCAGGATCGGATTGATCACGATCACCGTGCCGCCGCGATCGCGCAGGCGGATCAGCTCGTTCATCAAGCGCGGGTGGTTGGCGGGGGCGTTGGAGCCCACCAGCACCACACAGTCGGCCTGCTGCAGGCTCTCCAGGCTCACCATCGAGGTGCCCGACCCGAAGGCCCGGTTCAGGGCCACCGTGGAAGGGGCGTGGCACAGGTCGGAGCAGTCGGCCAGGTTGTTGGAACCCAGGGCCCGCAGCACCAGCTGCAGCAGGTAGGCGGCCTCATTCGAGGAGCGGCCGGAGCTGTAGGACGCCACCCGCTGCGGGGGCCGGGCCAGGGCCGCTGCCGCCAGGTCCAACACCTCCTCCCAGCCGATCGGCTCGTAGTGATCGCGCCCCTCGCGGCGGATCAGGGGGCGACTGAGGCGGCCAAGCCGGTCGCAGGCATAGGACTCCAGGGCCTGGAGCTGGCGGAGGCTGCGGCCGGCGAACACGGCATCGGGGACCGCCGGCTGCAGCTCGGCGCTGATCGCCTCAACGCTTTTGAGACAGCGCTGCAACGGCTCCCCCAATTCGTCGCGGAAGCCGCCGTTCTGGCCGCCCGTGCCCCAGGCGCAGGAGAGGCAGGCGCTGCGATGGTTGAGGGTCTGCCAGAGCCGCAAGCCGCTGGCGGAGAGGCTGGCGCGGGCCCAGCCATCGATCAAGGGCCAGCCGCCGCCGACGCTTGGTACCCCCGCCTCAGCCGGGCTGGGCAGGTGTGGATCCGGCGCCGCCTCGCGGGCCGGCTGGTCAGGGGGATTGGACGCCACAGGCCGTTCGAAGGATGGGAACCAGGCAGCCAGGACCCTGGGCTGGGGAACTAAGCCACCCGCCGCCGCAACACCGCCAGCAGGGCCTCAAACACCTCCGGCAGGGGCGCCTCGAACAGGAGCCGTTCGCCCGTGATTGGGTGATCGAGGCCCAAGGCCACCGCATGCAGGGCCTGGCCAGAGAGGGCGATCGGCAGCTTGCGGCAGCGACTGTAGGTGGCATCGCCCACGATCGGATGGCCGATATGGGCGCAGTGGACCCGGATCTGGTGGGTGCGACCGGTGTCGAGCTTGAAGCGCATCAGCGAGTAATCGCCGAGGCGCTCGATCAGGCGCCAGTGGGTGCAGGCGTGGCGCCCGCTTTCATCGGACACCACCGCGTATTTCTTGCGATCGACCGGATGGCGGCCAATCGCGCCCACCACCGTGCCCTGCTCCGCCGGCGGCACCCCATGGACCACGGCCAGGTACTGGCGCGAGGCGATGCGTTTTTGGATCTGCACCTGCAGCTTCACCAGGGCCTCCTGGCTCTTGGCCACCACGATGCAGCCGGTGGTGTCCTTATCGAGCCGGTGGACGATGCCGGGGCGCATCTCGCCGCCGATGCCGGGCAGGTCGGGGCAATGGAACAGCAGGCCATTCACCAAGGTGCCATCCCTGTGGCCGGGGGCGGGGTGGACCGTGAGGCCGGCCGGCTTGTTGAGCACGATCAGGTGGCTGTCCTCAAACAGCACATCAAGGGGGATGTCCTGGGCCAGCAGGTAGGGCAGGGGTTCGGGCGGCGGCATCCACAGCTGCACCGCATCGTTGAGCCGCAGGGGTGTTTTGGCCCGGCCGGTGACGCCATTGACGCGCACGTAGCCGGCATCGATGAACTTCTGGATGCGGGCCCGGCTCTGCTCCGGCCGCTGGGCCACCAGCCAGCGGTCCAGCCGCATCGGCAGGGGCTTGGGGTAGTGGAGCGTCAGCAATTCGCCTTCGCCTTCGCCAAAGGCACTCATGGGCTGGGGGGCAGCTCTAGGGCGATTGGCCCCAGCTGGGCGCGGCGGAAGTCATCGAGTAGCCGCTGGGCCATGCGGGCCTCATCGCCGCTGGTGTGGCGGGCTGCGGCCGCCTCCAGCCAGGCGTTGGGGTCCTGGGCGGGAATGCCATAGCGCCGCTCCAGCAGCCCCGCCTTGACGCCAGCGCCCGCCACGGGCTCGAGCACCGCCAGCAGCCGCAGGAAGGCCAGGGCCACCGCTTCGCCCTCGTAGGCCGCCTGACCGATGTCATCGCAGAGGGCCAGCCGCAGAGCCGCCAACTGGTCATCCAGGCGCGGCGGCAAGACGCCAGGGGCATCGAGCAGGTCGAGGTCTTGGCCGAGGCGCACCCAGCGCAGGCTGCGGGTCACACCAGCCCGGCGGGCGCTCTCCACCACCTTGCGCCGCACCAGCCGGTTGATCAGGGCCGACTTGCCCACGTTGGGGAAGCCCAGCATCAAAGCCCGCACCGGCCTGGGCTTCATGCCGCGTCCGGCGCGGCGGGCATTGAGCTGCTCGCCAGCCCGGATCGCCGCCGTTTGCAATTGCTTCACGCCGGTGCCGACCTTGGCGTCACACCACCAGGGGGTCTGGCCGGCGGCGCGGAACCACTGGTCCCAGGCGTGGCGCGCTTCCGTGCTCACCATGTCGCGCCGGTTGATCACCAGCAGGTGCTGCTTGCCCTTGATCCAGCGCTGCAGGCGCGGGTGGCCGGTGGCCAGCGGGATGCGGGCGTCGCGCACCTCGATCACCAGATCCACCTTGGCCAGGTTTTCGGCGAGCGACTTCTCGGCCTTGGCGATGTGGCCGGGATACCACTGGATCGCCGGGGCGGCACTGCTCAATTGGGCGGCAGTGGTCAGTTGGTGCTCGTTGTCCAGTGGCGCTTCTGCGTTCAATTGCGCTTCCGCGTCCAATTGCGCTTCCCCAGTCAATTGCGCTTCCGCAGCGGCGGCGGCCTCGCTCAAGGCACCACCAACACGGGGCAGGGGGCCAGCTGGATCACCCGCGAGGCGGTGCTGGCCTCATCCGGCTCCAGGCTCAGGCCCCGGGTGCCCATCACGATCACATCGGCATTGATTTCATCAGCCACGTCGCAAATCACAAAGGCAGGCTTGCCCTCCCGTTCGATCACTTGGCACTCCATCCCCTCGGCCAAAAAACGCTTACGGGCATCCTCCAGCAAGGCCGCCACGGCGACAGGGTCGTCCTGCTCGGGCTCCACCACCGAGAGCAGCACCAGCCGGCTTTGGTGGCGTTGGGCCAATTTCAAGGCGGTGGCAGCCGTTTCGGCGGCCTGGCGGCTGCGATCGATGGGGAAGAGAACGGTGTCGAACATGGTGACCAAGGGGACCGGCAAAAGCGGCCGGTCCTGCGCCGGCAGGTCCCGTACCCCCTTGTCTTAGCGCGGTCCCTGGCCGCTGGGCATGGGCTGGTGCCCGGGCAGGCCGATGGGGCAGCCGGGCCGCGGGTTAATCTCACCGCTCCTTAGCCCCCGCACCCGTGGCAAAACGCTCCCTGGCCAGCTTGTCCGCCGATGAGCTCCGTGGCAAGCGGGTGCTGGTGCGGGTCGACTTCAACGTGCCCCTCGATGACGCCGGTGCCATCACCGACGACACCCGCATCAAGGCGGCCCTGCCCACCATCAACGACCTCACCTCCAAGGGCGCCAAGGTGATCCTGGCGGCCCACTTCGGCCGGCCCAAGGGCCAGGTGAACGAGGCCATGCGCCTCACCCCGGTGGCCGCCCGCCTCAGCGCCCTGCTCGGCGTGGCCGTGCCCAAAACCGACAGCTGCATCGGCCCCGACGCCGAAGCCAAGGTGGCCGCCCTGGCCAATGGCGAGGTGCTGCTGCTCGAAAACGGGCGCTTCTTCGCTGAGGAAGAAAAGAACGAAAGCGACTTCGCCGCCGAACTGGCCAAGCTGGCTGATGTGTATGTGAACGACGCCTTCGGCGCCGCCCACCGGGCCCACGCCTCCACCGAGGGGGTAACCGCCCACCTCAAGCCCTGCGTGGCCGGCCACCTGATGGAGAAGGAGCTCCAATACCTCCAGGGCGCCATCGATGAGCCCAAACGCCCCCTTGCCGCGATCGTGGGCGGCTCCAAGGTGAGCAGCAAGATCGGCGTGCTCGAAGCCCTAATCGACAAGTGCGACAAGGTGCTGATCGGCGGCGGCATGATCTTCACCTTCTACAAGGCCCGCGGCCTGGCAGTCGGCAAGAGCCTGGTGGAAGAGGACAAGCTCGAACTGGCCAGGGAGCTGATGGCCAAGGCGGCCGCCAAGGGCGTGCAGCTGCTGCTGCCCACCGATGTGGTGCTGGCCGATGCCTTCTCCCCCGATGCCAACAGCCAAACCGTGGCGATCGATGCGATCCCCGACGGCTGGATGGGCCTCGACATCGGCCCCGACTCGCTCAAGGCCTTCCAGGAGGCTCTTGCCGACTGCAAGACCGTGATCTGGAACGGCCCCATGGGCGTGTTCGAGTTCGACAAATTCGCCGCCGGCACCAACGGCATCGCCCACACCCTGGCCGACCTGAGCGGCAAGGGCTGCTGCACGATCATCGGCGGCGGCGACTCCGTAGCTGCCGTGGAGAAGGTGGGCGTGGCCGACAAGATGAGCCACATCTCCACCGGCGGCGGCGCCAGCCTGGAGCTGCTCGAAGGCAAGGTGCTGCCTGGCGTGGCCGCCCTCGACGAGGCCTGATCTCAGGGGGGCTGAACAGCCCCTCCCAAGCCGGCCAGCTGCCAAGGCCCGATCCGCTACCCCCAGGGGGTTGCCGGGTCGCGCCTTGGACTAGGGCGCCTCAATTGCAAAGATTTCCAACAGTCCGCTGGGGAGGGCGCCGCTAAAACAACACATGCCAAGGGCGGCCGATACCGAGGCCATGGCCTAGAAATCGGGCCTGGAAGCCCCTAGGAGCAAGGCCCACGCCCACCAAGAGAGCTTGGCAAGCAAGACACGCTGCTGCTGATCACCAAGGATTGAACTCATTAGAGGTCAACGATCATTCCTGCAGTGGACCGCCTGCTGCAAAAGTCGGCAGCTGCCGTTGACGCAGGACCCAGGGCAGCAAACCTGGGCAGAAGGGCTACTGGTTGATTGGGCTGGTCATTACGGTTGCGGTGAATACACTTTCATCGGTTGCCGTATTACATCAAAAGTCAGTCCCAAAAGAAGCCAACGCAACGATCCAACAAAATAAGAACTGCGCTCAAAGAATAAAGCGCGAAAGGCTGAGAATACATGCGCAACAACCGATGGCTTTTATAAAAGAATCAAGCCGCAAGCCTTGTGGCCAACATGGCAAAAATCCTCAAGCTCCTTTCGAAGCAAGCAGCAATTAAATTAAACAGGGAATGGCCGAAAGGCTCACGGCCCATGTCAACGAAGCCAAGGACCTGCTGAATGCGGAGGTGCCCAATTGATTGCCTTCGCACGGCCGCGGATCAACCCCCCAACCCTCGACAGCACAACGCCAGCAACTCTGCAGGAAGCGCCGTACGGCAGCCGGGCCACGTCCTGGCGTGCATGGGCATGGATGAGAGTGATCCCCCTTGTTCCACGGCCTGTCGAGTCAAGCGGCTACGGCAGGAATGATCGATCTCTATGGCTGGGCGAAAAGCGATACCATCGTGGAGAAGAAGGTGGCCACCCAGAAAACCGTCACCACCGACAGCAGATCGCTGAACTGCAGCATTGGGGCGGCAAGACCAATTGACACGATGCCCCTGAAGGAGCCGGGCAAAACGCGACCGCCGTTGCGGCGTCCCTGGCAGCAGCCGCAGGCGAACGGGCCCGCCTAGCTGAAATTGGAAAAGAAGGCCGATCTTCCACCCGGCTCACCGTCGAAGACCTGCCCCGCCGCCAGATCAAACCCTCATCGAATCTGGGCATGGTGCCCGAAGGGCTGGTGCGGTGGCTCTACCCAGGCTGCTCCCGAGCGGTGCAAGTGGGCGCATAGCTAGACCTCAGCCATGGCCTCAGGGCCGGGGCAATAGCTGCCCAGTTCCCATGGATGAACTGATGAAAGGGGGTGCCAAAGCCAACTACGCAGGCAGCCAGGAGGAGCCGACCCTGACCCAAGAAGCGATCGCAGTGTCGTAAGGCAGATGCCCCCCATGGCTACGGCCTAAAACTAGCCAAGCCGGGCTTAACAGCCCTCGATGATGTCCAACGGGTCTGCTCTGCCGGCGACACGTTAGCTGGAGGGGTTGCCCCGATACGGCGGTTAGGCCGGAGGCCTCCAGGACGGTGAGTGGATAGGCAGAAATGAATTGCTGATCGTAATTATTAGACTGACGCTACCTAGTATTGAAAGACCAAGTGCAAAGTTGTAGTAACCTTCATTCCCAAAGGCAAGATGACAGCCAAGCGGCTGGGGGTGGGGGAGGGGGTATTCAAGGCCCTGATTTGTGATCAAGAGCAAACTAGAAAACCAACCTCGAGAAAGCCTTGCCCCGAGAGATGTAGACAACGCATATCGCATTCCACCAAACCCAGCAGCAGACAATGGCAGGCATGTTAGGGGTAACCGTGTGGATTTCCTGCATCTGCCGGCAAGCATTAATAACACTCAACAGCCATTGCCACTTGGCCACGAAAAAAAACTAGATGATGGAATGCAGCCTGGCCTGGGCCCAAATCCCATGATACCTTTCAGTGGCTCTGTTCAAAAGACTGAAACCATCTAGATCAAAGATAACAGGGCCCCGCTGACATCAGCGAGCGGTACAAGCCAAAGACTCTGGGCGCATCATCACACTAATTGTAGGTAACGCTACCTGGGGATAACGCTCGGCCAAATTATTAATAACAATGAGGTCATTTGGCTTATAGCGCTCGACAAACGACTTCGCATAGCACGGGCAATAGATCCTTGGATTACCGACATCCTTAGGGGGAGTACGCAGGCAACCCCTTACCACGCCGTTTTGAAAATTTCTCAAAAAAGTATCAATTTGCTGGGGCGTTGCCTGCTGGACAGGCGCCTGTACTGGCTTAGGCTGGGCTTCCAAGCGTTCGTCCAGCTGGGCTAGTGCCGGCAGAGGAAGAGCAATCAACAAGAATGGCAAAAACTTGCGGAACATAAACACAAAAATCCGGCACACTTATTCTACAAGCAAAAGGAATTTTTGGACTGGATTCGGCCACATTTCACAAAAGTTATAGTTATCGCTCTGGCAAGATTGCAGGCAGCTACTGCAGGACCACCAGGCAGTACTTGCTACAAACACTATCTAGAGCCAGCAGAAATGAGTTTCATTGCAGCCTGATAGGCTGACGTTTTACCCTGGTTAAGATAAAGATCAGCTGCCTTCAAAAAATAACTTTTAGCAGCCTCCGCCTTACCCAGGGCGAGCATTGATTTACCCAGCTGCAAATAGGCGTCCGCCAAAGCTGGATCCAAGGTAACAGCCTTAAGCAGATCCTGGATGGCCTCAAGATGCCTGCCATCGGAAGCTAGGCAGATACCCCGCTGGGCATAGGCTGGCACAAACGAATTGTCTTGCTTAAGTATTACGGTGAGAATTTCAATGCACGCCTTATAATTAGCCGAGCGGCGCTCCAACACCGCTAAATTAAAGTAATTAGCTCGACTCGGCTGCATGGCAATGGCTTTCTGGAGATCGAGACGAGCACTATCAAGATCACCCATATCCTGATAAACAGTGGCGCGGTTAATATATACATAAGGATTGCGATCCAGCGCCTCAGCTTGATTAAAAGCCCGTAAAGACTCATCCTTTTGGCCCAGGCTACTGAATGCAACAGCCTTAAGCACGAGCAGAGTACTTTTTTCATTAGGGGCAGCCGTCTTTTCAAGGCTATTGAGATCCTCAATAGCTAGCAAGGGCTGCTGAATAACTAGGTAGGCCTTGGCCCGATTTAATAGGGCGGTCTTAACCTGATCACCCTTGTTGATCATGCTGGTCCAACCTGCAATGGCTTCATTATATTGGCCACCATTAAAACTAGCTGCAGCTGCCTCAGCGGGGCTACGGTTTGCACTCGAAGCACCCTGGGGAGACACCTCCTGCGACCAAGCGGGTGACAACAAGGCTAGGGCAAATATCAGACCAAGAGTGGCCTTGCCAGATTGCAAGAATCGGTTCAAATGAATCTGCTTATTCATTTTGATCGCAATCAATGGTTTCTACAAAAAGAAAAAGCCCGGCAATGTATGCCGGGCCTAAGTCTAGCATTCAGCTAGATATGATCATTCAGCTTAGAATTGCCAGAAAACACCCAGGCGACCAGCCACAGAAGGAGTGGAGCCGAAGGCTGTGGAGATTGAAGGCGTGAATGAAAGGGCTCCATTCACCCAAACATTGTTGGAGACCTTCGCAGCACAACCTGCTGCACCAGCCCAGGCAGAACCGAAGACACCAGTACCGAGGCCACAACCATAACGGCTGGAGCCAGTCGTGAGGTTGGGGATTGCCGATAGGGCCGCAGCCACTGCGCCAGCAGAGGAAATCTGGCTGGTGACCTGTTGAAGGGCCGAATTGTAATCATTGATCGTATAGGCACTAGAGCCCAGCTTGCCGCTCCCATCGGTTGTTACAAACCGCTGGCCACCACTTGGCGAAGCAATGCCAGGGATCGTCACAGTGGAGCTGCCATCGGCGGCACCCAAGGTGATCTGGGATCCCCGGGCAGCAAAGTCGCCGTTGAATGTTGCAGCTCCAGTAAATGTGGAGGCACCAGTGACACCCAACGTGCCGCCGACGGTGGCAGTACCGGAGTTGGTGAAGTTACCGGTGTTGGCCAGAAGGCCGGTGTTTGCCAGAAGGCCGGTGTTGCCCAAGCCGTTGGTCGTGCTCTGACCTATCACACCCAACGTGCCGCCGATGGTGGCAGTGCCAGAGACTGTAGCGCTATTAAGCGCTGCCAGACCCGATGTCGAAAGAGTGCCAGTGCCGACGTTACCCGTGTTGGTAATGCCGGTGGTCGTCGTAGCACCAGTGACACTAAGAGTGCCAGTGCCGACGTTACCTGTGTTGGTAATGCCGTTGGTCGTGCTCTGACCAGTGACACCCAACGTGCCGCCGACGGTGGCAGTACCGGAGTTGGTGAAGTTACCGGTGTTGGCCAGAAGGCCAGTGTTGCCCAAGCCGTTGGTCGTGGTCTGACCTGTCACACCCAACGTGCCGCCGATGGTGGCAGTACCGGAGACGGTCGTTCCGGTCGCAGAGTCAACGCTGACGCTGTTGCTTCCAGCTTGGAGGAGGGAAGTGCTGGCAACATTGGTTGCAGATGTACCGACCCGGGTCGCCACTTCACTTGTGTTGGCGTTGGTCGTTGTTTGGAAGACGGTCTGGGCACCGTTCACGGCGGGGGCGCTACCTGCAATCGTGATACTGGAACCGGCAGGAACACCACCTGCGGCAGCAACATCACCATCCTGCATTGTCAAAATGCCAGTATTGGTGCCACCCTTAATTACAGTCTTTCCGCCACTACTAATTGTGGTAGTAGATATGCTGGAGATTGTTGTTGGCGTGGCGCTTGTGCTTGAGAAGGAAGCCCCCGTAATTAGACCGCTAACGGCATCAATCTTGACAACGCCAATCTGTGCATTGCCGCCAATGATGGCAGCTCCATTGACCAGGAGAGATGCGGAAGTGAGCGTGTCTGTGTTCAGGCCACCTGTGTTGATCAGGCCACCTGTGTTGGCCAGGCCACTGGAGTTGGAGATGCCTGCGGTGGTGGTAGAACCTGTGACACCCAAGCTGTTCAGCGTTGCCAGACCAGTTGTAGAGAGGGTGCCAGTGCCAACGTTACCCGTGTTGGTAATGCCGTTGGTTGTGGTAGCACCAGTGACACCCAACGTGCCGCCGATAGTGGCGTTGTTGGTAACGGCAGCGCTGTTAAGCGTTGCCAGACCAGTTGTCGATAGAGTGCCAGTGCCAACGTTACCCGTGTTGGTAATGCCGTTGGTTGTGGTAGCACCAGTGACACCCAACGTGCCGCCGATAGTGGCAGTACCGGAGTTGGTGAAGTTACCGGTGCTGGCCAGCGGGCCAGTATTGACCAACCCGTTGGTTGTGGTAACACCAGCGACACCCAAACTGCCGGCGATGGTGGCAGTACCGGAGTTGGTGAAGTTACCGGTGTTGGCCAGCAG
>CAMAPJ010000044.1 GCA_945860085.1 Synechococcus sp. UW140
CCGATCCCCATGGCAGTGCCCTCTACGCCTGGGTCAAGCAGGGCGAGCTCAGCCTGGAGGGCAGCTCAATCACCGAGGGCATCGGCAACAGCCGGGTCACCGCCAACTTGGAGGGCGCCCCGATTGACGATGCCGTGCGCGTCAGCGACCAGCAGGCCCTCGACACGATCTATGGCCTGCTTTGGCAGGAAGGCCTGTTCCTGGGGGGGTCGGTGGGCATCAACGTGGCGGCGGCGGTCGAAACGGCGCGGCGCCTTGGTCCCGGCCACACGATCGTCACGGTCCTGTGCGATAGCGGCGATCGCTATCGGTCACGGCTTTATGACGCCGACTGGCTGGCCGGTAAGGGCTTGCAGCAACCTGAAAGGCACCTTTCCCTGGCCGAGCCAGCCAAGAGACAGCCATGAGCCGGGTGGCGGTAGGCCAGCTGATTGCCGAGCGCTATCGGCTCGAGGCGGAATTGTCCCGCGGGGGCCAGGGGGTGATGTGGCGCGCCAGTGACCAACTGGCGGGCGGGGCGCCGATGGTGTTGAGGCAGCTGGAGCCTGGGCCGGAGCAGCAGCGCCTGCGCCAGGTTTGGGGCCGGCTGCAGGGGGTGCTCCATCCCCAGGTGCCCCGCTTCGGCGCCCTGATCGAGGCGGGAGGGGAGCTGTGGTTGCCGCGGGAATGGCAAGAGGGTCGCACCTACGCCGAGCTACTGGCGGCCCGGCGCCAGCGGCAGCTGGTCTTCGGGGCCGGCGAAGTGGTCTTGCTGCTGCGCCAGCTGTTGCCGGTGTTGGCGGTGCTGCACAGCCAGGACCTGATCCATGGCGACCTCACCCCCGCCAACCTGCTGCGGCGCGAACGGGATGGCCTGCCGGTGTTGCTCGATTTCGGCCTGGTGCGCGGCAGTTTTCCGGGCAGTTCTCCGGGCAGTTCCCAGGGCATTCCCAGGGGCAATGGTGTGGGCATGGATGGAGGAGCGGACCCCGGGCCCGCCGGCGTGACCCCGGGCTACGGACCGCCGGAGCTGGTGGCCGGCGCCCCGGCCGAGCCCTGGATGGATTTGTATGGCCTGGGCGTGGTGGCCCTGGTGCTGCTCTCCGGCGAAGAACCCGCTTCCCTGCTCGATCCGGTGACCCTGGCCTGGCGCTGGCCGGCCAGCCTCGATGCCGAGCCCGCCCTGGCCGCGGCCCTAGGGCGCCTGCTGGCTGAGGATCCCGCCCAGCGGTTTGCTTCCGCCGGCCAGGCCCTGGCAGCCGTTCAACAGCTGCCGATGCCGGAGAGCACGGGCCCGGTGGCCAGGGCCGATCGCACTGTGGTGCTGGTGCCCCAGCCCCTGGCTGAACCCGCTGGGGCCACCGGTTCCCCAACGACCAACGCCCCCATCCCGGGTCCCATAGCCCCGGGCGTCGTGCCATCTCCCGAAGCCGGGCCCTCGGCTGGGGTTCCAGATCACGGGCTCCAGGGCCAGCCGGCTGGCGCAGAGCACCCCAGCCCCCATGCCCGCGCCGCAGCCGCCGCCCGGGCGCTGGCCCAGGCCCAGGAGGAGGTGGCCCAGGCCCAGGCAGGGGCCCAGCCCCAGGCAGTGGGGCGCGAGCAGCTCGCTGCGCCGGCCAACCTGAGGGCCCGCCAGGATGAGAAGGAGGCGGCGGCCGAAGGCCGGCTCTGGCCGGTGGTGCTGGCCCTAGTGCTGTCGGCCGTGGTTGGCACGGCCCTGGGCGGGCTGCTGCTGGGCCGCGGCAAGGCTCCCAACCCCAGTGACACGGGCAATCCGCTCCAGCTGCCGGCCTCCTTGCCCCCCACCGAGGTGGACCAGCGCCAGCAACTGCTTAATCGCCTGCGCGCCCTCCAGATCGATCGGGGCTGGTTCCTGAAGCTGGTCGATGCCAGCCTGCTGGCCCAGTACCCGGAACGGGGCGGCCGCCTGCCCAGCGATTCCCTCGACGATGCGCCCTTGCGCAAGGTCTGGAATGGGCTGGCGGAGGAATGGATCAGCCGGGTGGAGCAGTTGCCCCTGGAGATTCGCACTCGCCTGGGCAGCTTCAGCGGCGGCGACTGGGACAAGCGCCAGGCGGGCTTGGTGGTCCAGGGCCTCAGTAGCGATGTATTGCAGCAACTGGTGTCGGGCAGTGCCCAGAACCTGTTGCCGGGCCGATCCAGCGGCGGCATTCCGCCTGAGCCCTTCCGCCAGCTTTGGTACGCGGCGGCGGAGCAGGTGCTCGGTGGGGTGCAAATCCAGCCGATCCAGGCGGCCCTGGGCCAGATGGGCGTGGTGTCGGCCGAGGTGTCTGCCGGTGGCGCCCGCCTGTTCCCGATCCGTCTGCCGCCCGACAGCCGCCTGGTGCTGGGGGTCAACGGCTCGCCTCTGATGCAGATGACCGTGTTCGGAGCCGACGGCAGCGTGCTCGAGGGCCAGGGGCCCCTGCGCGTCGTCAGCCTGGCCAAGGTGGGCCGCTCGCCGGTGCAGCTGCTGGTCACCAACACGGGCGTGGCTCCGGCCATGCTCACCCTCTCCCTGCGGGCCGATCCGGTGTTGCGCCCCGCCGGTGTCACGGCGCCGGTGTTGCCTCCGGGCGCCACCCCGGCTCCGGGCCAGCCGGCTGGCAGTGCCACCCCGGCTCCGGACGGCGCTGCCGCCACCAGCCCGTCCACTCCTGCTTCTCCAGGGGCGCCGCCCGCACCCCCCACCCCCAGTCCCTCCACCTCCACCTCCCCCTCCACAAACTGAGTTGGGCCGGGGTCGGAGTTGACAGGGACGTACCGTCGGCGATCTCAGCCGGGGGCCAGGTGGCCATCCAGCTCCAGAGCCCAGAGCCCAGAGCCGCCCAGAACCAGAGCCGCAGGGTACGGAGCCCAGGGCCTCAGATCCGATCCTGGACTTAGATCCTGGCGATGGCGGCCCGGGTTTCCTTCACGTCCTGCTTGCGCCGTTCCTCTTGGCGCTTGTCATGCAGCTTGCGGCCCTTGCCCAGGCCGATCGTGAACTTGATCCAGGAGCCCTTGAGATGGACGTTGAGCGGGATCAGGGTGAGGCCCTTCTGGTCGAGGGCGGCCCGCAGCTTGTCGATCTCGCGCCGGTGGGCCAGTAACTTGCGCACCCGCAGCGGATCGTGGTTGAAGTAGCTGCCGGCGTGGCTATGGGGCGAGATATGCACGTTGTGCAGCTGCATCTCGCCATTACGGATCAGGCAGAAACCATCACGCAAGTTCACTTGGCCGGCCCGGATCGATTTCACCTCCGTGCCGAGCAGTTCCACGCCCGTTTCCAGAGTCTCGAGGATTTCGTACTGGTGGCGCGCCATGCGGTTGTCCGCCAGCAATTTGTTGGCGGCATCCCGTTTCGCCTTGGCGGCGCTCTTGCTTCCGCCCTTCGCCATCGCTGCTCCGACCTTGCCTCCAGGATCTTCCGACCCTAGGAAGCCCCCGGTACCCTCGCCCCATGGCGATCGTTTCCTCCGGCTCCGGCGCGGCCCGCTCCGGCCGGCCCCAATCCGCTGGCGCCAGCCCTGGCGCGGGAGCATCCAGGCTGAAGCAGCGACTGGTGGATCCGTCGCCCCTTCCTGGAGATGGTGCGGCGCCCGGCCCCGGCCCGGATGACCCCAGCCCGGGCAGCATCGCCGAGGCGCCTGTCCTGCGGGAGGACAGCCTGCGGCCGCGGCGCCTGGCCGACTACATCGGCCAACGGGAGCTCAAACAGGTGCTGGGCATTGCCGTGGAGGCGACCCTCGCCCGCCAGGAGGCCCTCGATCATGTGTTGCTCTATGGCCCGCCCGGCCTGGGCAAAACCACCATGGCCCTGGTGCTGGCCGAGGAACTGGGGGTGCGTTGCCGCATCACCAGCGCGCCGGCCCTGGAGCGCCCCCGTGACATCGTCGGCATCTTGATCAATCTCCAGCCCCAGGAACTGCTGTTCATCGATGAGATCCACCGCCTGAACCGGGTGGCCGAGGAGATCCTCTATCCCGCCATGGAGGACTTCCGCCTCGATCTCACCGTTGGTAAGGGCACCACCGCCCGCACCCGCAGCCTGGAGATCGCCCCCTTCACCCTGGTGGGTGCCACCACCCGGGCCGGGGCCTTGAGCTCGCCCTTGCGGGATCGCTTCGGCCTGATCCAGCGGCTGGAGTTCTACGGATTGGAGGACCTGCAGGCGATCGTGGTGCGGGCCGCCGGGCTGCTGCAGGTAGAACTCGATGCTGCCGCCGCTTTGGAGGTGGCGCGCCGCTGCCGCGGCACTCCCCGGATTGCCAACCGTTTGCTGCGGCGCGTGCGCGACGTGGCGGCGGTGGGGGGCCATGGCCGCATCGGCGCCGCCCTAGTGGATGAGGCCCTCAGCTTGCACCGGGTCGATGGCCGCGGCCTCGATGCCAGCGACCGGCGCCTGCTGACCCTTCTGCTGGAGGGCTACGGCGGCGGCCCCGTGGGCCTTGACACCCTGGCCGCGGCCCTGGGCGAGGATTCGGCCACCTTGGAAACGGTGGTGGAGCCGTTTCTGTTGCAGCAGGGCTTGCTGCAACGCACGCCCCGGGGCCGGGTGATCACTGAGGCCGGCCGGGTTCATCTGGCCCTGGGTGAGGCGGCGGCGGCGTGATCACTTCCCTGCTGGCGTTGGTGTTGGCGGTGCAGCTGAGCCTGCCCCAGTTGTTTGACCAAGCGCTCAGCGCCAGCCGCGATGGCCGCTTCGGCGATGCCTTACCCCTCTGGGACCAGGTGTTGGAGCTAGCCCCCGGCGATGCGGCCGCCTGGAGCAACCGCGGCAATGTGGCCCTGGCCCTCGGCGATCCCGAGGCCGCCATTGCCAATCAGAGCCGGGCGATCGCCCTTGATCCCGAGCAGGCCGATCCCCACCTCAACCGCGGCACCGCCGAAGAGTCCCTGGGCCAGTGGGACGCCGCCGAGGCCGATTACCGCTGGATCCTGGGGCGCGATCCCGCCGATGCCTCCGCCCTCTACAACCTCGGCAATGTCCAGGGCTCCCGCGGCGACTGGCCAGCGGCCCGGGCCAGCTTCACGGCGGCGGCCGAGGCGCGGCCGGGCTTTGCCATGGCCCGCTCCAGCGCCGCCCTGGCCGCCTTCCAACTCGGCGATCGGGTTGAGGCCGAACGCCAGCTGCGCAACCTGATCCGCCGCTATCCCCTCTTTGCCGATGCCAGGGCCGGCCTCACCGCCTTGCTGTGGCAACGGGGCGCTGCCGGTGAGGCGGAGAGCAATTGGGCGGCGGCCTCCGGGCTCGATCCCCGCTATCGCCAGCCAGAATGGTTGTCCCAGATCCGGCGCTGGCCTCCCGAGCCCGTACTCGCCCTCGAGCAATTCCTCGCCCTGGCCCGTCGATGACTGCAGCAGCCCAGGTCCAGCCTCAGGGCCAGCCGGAGCCTCAGCCCGCCCCGCTGGCCAGCCCCCAGGGCGCCCAGCTGGGTGCTGGCCCCGGTTCCGCTGGCTTGGATCTCTGGCAGAGCTTCGGGCTCGAGGCCGCCTTAGACGCCGCCCTGCCCGACCTGGTTGCCCTGCGGCGCCATCTGCACGCCCATCCGGAACTAAGCGGCCAGGAACAGCAGACCGCCGCCCTGATCGCCGGAGAGCTGCGTGCCCTGGGCTGGCGGGTGCGCGAGGCGGTGGGTCGCACGGGCGTTTTGGCCGAGCTGGGGCCAGAGGGGCCGGGGGTCCCGCTGGTGGCCCTGCGGGTGGACATGGATGCCCTGCCGGTGGAGGAGCGCACGGGCCGTCCCTGGGCTTCCCTCCACCAGGGCCTGATGCATGCCTGCGGCCACGACCTGCACAGCGCCGTGGGCCTGGGGGTGGCGCGCCTACTGGCACCCCTGGCGGACCGGTTGCCGGGGCGGATTCGGCTGCTGTTCCAACCGGCGGAGGAAACGGCCGAGGGGGCGGCCTGGATGGTGGCCGATGGCGCCATGGAGGGGGTGGACGCCCTATTTGGCCTGCATGTCTTTCCAAGCCTGAAGGTGGGCTCGATCGGCGTACGCATCGGCAGCCTCACTGCGGCGGCCGGAGAGCTGGAGGTGGAGGTGCTGGGTGAGGGCGGCCATGGCGCCCGGCCCCACCAGTCCACCGATGCGATCTGGATTGCGGCGCGGGTGGTGAGCGGCCTGCAGGAGGCGATCAGTCGCCGCCTTGATGCCCTGCATCCGGTGGTGGTCAGTTTTGGCCGGATTGAAGGCGGCAAGGCCTACAACGTCATCGCCGACCATGTGCGCCTGCTGGGCACAGTGCGCTGCCTCGATCTCGAGGTCCATGCCCGCCTGCCCGGCTGGATCGAGGACACGGTGCAGGCGCTCTGCCAGGGCCACGGCGGCGAGGCCAGGGTGCGCTACCGATGCATTGCCCCGCCGGTCAAGAACGATGGGCCCCTGACCCAGTTGCTTGCCGAGGCGGCCAGCGACCTGCTCGGCCGGGAGCAGGTGATCTGGCTGGAGCAGCCGTCGCTTGGCGCCGAAGACTTCGCCCAGCTGCAGGGGGACACCCCCGCCAGCATGTTCCGGCTCGGGGTGGCGGGCCCGAAGGGCTGCACGCCCCTGCACAGCAACAGCTTCGATCCCGATGAGGGGGCCCTGGCGGTGGGGGTGAAGGTGCTCAGCTTGAGCCTGCTGCGCTGGCTGGCGGCCCAGGCCCCCAGGCCCCGGGAGTGGGCGACGTGAGCGGCCCCAGGGGGTTCACCCGGGGGTTGTTGGCCCTGTCCTCGCCGCTGCTGATCCTGCTTGCCCTGGTGGCTGTACTGCTGCGCCAGGGCCCCGACCGCTGGCAGGCCTTGCCTGCCCTGCTGATCGGCGTCGGGCTGCTCGGCCACAGCGCCCTGTCCCGTCGCCGCCGCCGCCGCGCCCTACTGGCGGCCCTGCGCCAATAGGGAACGCCCCCTTGAGCCAGCGGCGTTGACGGCCTGCTGGCCTGGGCTGCTTACCCTGGATCCATGACCCTGGAACAGCAACGCGAGGCCATCCTTTCGGGAGATCCCAGCCGGGCCATGCCGGCCCTGGCCGGTTTGCGGCAGCTGCCGCCGGATCAGGCGGTGCCCTTGCTGCTGCTGGGGTTACAGCAAAGCGCCTTCATGGTGCGCTCCCTTAGTTGCGCCGGCCTGGGCGTCAAGCCCAACGAAGCGGGCTGGCAGGCCCTCGTGGCTGCCCTCGAGGGCGATGAAGACGCCAATGTGCGGGCCGAGGCGGCCAATGCCCTGGTCAGCCATTCTCTGGCGCGGGCCTGGCCCCTGCTGCGCCGGGCTTTTGAGCGCAATCCCGAGTGGCTGGTGCGCTGCAGCATCCTTTCGGCCGTGGCGGAGCATGCCGAGATGCAGCCCGGCGATCTGCTCGATCTGGGCCAGCTGGCCCTGGCCGATGGCGATGGCACGGTGCGGGCGGGCGCTGCCGAGATCCTGGGGCGGCTGGTGAGGGATGGATCCCAGGCCCAGGGCGCAGCCCCTTGGGCGATCGAGGCCCGAGCCGCCCTAGGAGCCCTGCAGCAAGACAAGGACCATCGGGTCGTGGCGGCAGCCCTGAATGGTCTGCAGGGCTGAGCGGCCTGGTGGGGGCTCGCATGGCGGGAGCTTCTTTGGCCTGCCAGGGCCCCTAGGCCGCAAGGGCCCGGGCGTTGGCAGCGCCCCCCTCCTCTCGATTCCGACCCATGCCAGCCTCCGTTGCGGCAGCTCCTGTTTCGGCCTTGCTAGGTTTCGAAAGTCACTAGGGGTGCCCAGACACCGGTTGATTCAGCTCAGCTGATTCAGCAGGCGTCCCACGGGCTGAGATCACACCCTCCGAACCTGAACCGGATCATGCCGGCGCAGGGAAGTGAGATGAACTCAGGCTGGGCGCCCCATGCCGGTTTTGGCCGGTCCCTATCCATCGCCAGTTCAGTTATGCGTAGCGCCTGGATCGAGAAGCGTCGCGGTTCTGCCAATTTCTCCCAACTGCACTTCGCCCGCCAGGGTGTGGTCACCGAAGAGATGGCCTTTGTGGCCCAGCGGGAGAATCTGCCGGAATCGTTGGTGATGGAGGAGGTGGCGCGGGGGCGGATGATCATCCCCGCCAATATCAACCACACCAATCTCGAGCCGATGGCGATCGGCATCGCGTCGCGTTGCAAGGTGAATGCCAACATCGGCGCCTCGCCCAACGCCAGCGATATCAACGAGGAACTGGCCAAGCTTGAGCTGGCGGTGAAGTATGGCGCCGATACGGTGATGGACCTCTCCACCGGCGGTGTCAACCTCGATGAGGTGCGCACGGCAATTATCAACGCCTCGCCGGTGCCGATTGGCACTGTGCCTGTCTATCAGGCCCTCGAAAGTGTGCATGGCTCGATCGAGAAGCTCTCGGAAGAGGACTTCCTGCACATCATCGAAAAGCATTGCCAGCAAGGCGTTGACTATCAGACGATTCACGCCGGCCTGCTGATCGAACACCTGCCTAAGGTGAAGGGACGCCTCACCGGGATTGTGAGCCGCGGCGGCGGCATCTTGGCCCAGTGGATGCTCTATCACCACAAGCAGAATCCCCTCTATACCCGCTTCGACGACATCTGCGAGATCTTCAAGCGCTACGACTGCACTTTCTCCCTAGGCGATTCCCTGCGTCCCGGTTGCCTGCATGACGCCTCCGATGAGGCTCAGCTGGCTGAGCTCAAGACCCTGGGTGATCTCACTCGCCGTGCCTGGAAGCACGACATCCAGGTGATGGTGGAGGGTCCTGGCCATGTGCCGATGGACCAGATCGAATTCAATGTGCGCAAGCAGATGGAGGAGTGCAGCGAGGCGCCCTTCTACGTGCTCGGCCCCCTCGTTACCGATATCGCCCCCGGCTACGACCACATCACCAGCGCCATCGGCGCCGCCATGGCCGGCTGGTATGGCACGGCCATGCTCTGTTATGTGACCCCCAAGGAACACCTCGGCCTGCCCAATCCGGAAGATGTGCGCAACGGCCTGATCGCCTACAAGATCGCCGCCCATGCCGCCGACCTCGCCCGCCATCGCCCGGGGGCCCGCGACCGCGACGACGAACTCAGCCGCGCCCGCTACGCGTTTGATTGGAACAAGCAGTTTGATCTCTCGCTTGATCCCGAGCGGGCCCGCGAATACCACGACGAAACCCTGCCGGCCGATATCTATAAACAGGCAGAGTTCTGCTCGATGTGTGGTCCCAAGCATTGCCCGATGCAAACCAAGATCACCGACGAGGACCTGGCCGGTCTGGAGCAGGTGTTGGCGGAGCAGCAGGCGGTTAAGGCGTAGGAGTCAGGCCCCGAAGTGTTCGAAAGATCCCACGCGCAGTGCCTGTATTAAGCAGTTCTGGATGTGGGATTGGTCGAATAGTTGCTTGTTGATCAATAGTGTTAAAATTGTCCGCCTGCTTAGTCTCCTGTGGAGCCAGATCAGATATCCTTCATTTCCATTTAAAGATTTTTGTCTAGCTGGCTGTCGCTGGCTAGATTGTATTGCTCAGCCTAAATCTCCCGTTGCCTGATCAGCCCCGCCAGGGGTACCTTGCCTAGTTTCGCCTTCGGGTCGACCACATAGGAATCGGGCAGGTGATGGACCAGGCAGTGGGGATCAATGCGTTGGTTTTTGATTTCGTAGCCCACCATCGGGCGGGATTGAAAACCTGGCGGAACCTTCCAAAAGGTGAGGCCTTGATTCGCTTTTTCGCGGATTCCCCAGTTAGTTTTGTCGATTTCTGCATCTGGCATCTCTAGATATTCCTCCATCAGCTCCCGATCCAGTAGCGCCAGACCCTGATAGGGGTAGTTGAGGTTGAGAAAGGCATATCTGCCATTTTTTAGTACTAGTTTACTGATGTCTTCGTAGCTTGCTGGAGCAATCACATCGCTGCTGTACAGCTCTTTGGTTGTTGGATGCACTTCATAGCGCAGCAGGCCGGGATAGAGTCCGTATTGGCGTAATCTGGCTCGCGTCGCTAGCCACCAGATCATGTTGGCCTGGGTGAAGCAAATGTCATCTTCAATATAGAGAAAATGGCTGATCGTCTTGTCGGTTTCATGGAGTTCCCTGGCCTTGGCCAGGTGACACCAGGTCAGCAGGTAGGGATGGCCTAAGAGGGTTGGGCTGAGAATTTCGATTTCCAGGCCTGGCCAAGCGACGGCAGCTTGAATCGTGGCGTGTTGCTTGGCGTCGTTGGTGAAGATATGGGCTTTTACCGAATCGCCCAGGCTGGTGAATTCTTTGCAAATGGCACGCAGATAGGGAAGCCTTGCCTCTGCAAAGTGAAAGGTGACGAAGATCGCCAGCTTGGTGGGCAGCAGCATGGAAGTCAGTCGTAAGCGGTAGCAGCCCTCTCAGTCCCAATTCCCGTATTGTTCAAGTCAGCAGGGCGTTGGTCTTGGCTACCCCTTTGGCCAGTGTGAAGCCAAGTGTCTCGATGCACACCCGGCCCGGCGCCGAGGCACCGAAGTGGTCGATCCGACTTGCTGCGAACTGGGAGTGAGCCAAGGTCTCAGATCAAGGCAAGCCTACAGTTGAGACAGTGTGTTGCGCCCAGGTTTGGGCCCCTATGACAGAGCTCGGCAAATGTCCGTTTGCCGGCCATGGCGGTGTCGCAGTGGCTGGCCGTGGTCCGACCCCCCGGGACTGGTGGCCCCACCAGCTCAACCTTGGCATCCTGCACCAGCACAACCCGGCGTCCAATCCGCTTGGTCCTGGGTTCCATTACGCCGAGGCTTTTAGCCAGCTGGATTACGAGGCTCTCAAGGGCGATCTGCACGCGCTGATGACCGACTCCCAGGACTGGTGGCCCGCCGACTGGGGCCACTACGGTGGTCTGTTCATCCGTATGGCCTGGCATAGCGCCGGCACCTATCGCACCGGTGATGGCCGCGGTGGTGGTGGTACGGGTAACCAGCGTTTCGCCCCGATCAACAGTTGGCCCGACAACGGCAATCTCGACAAGGCCCGCCGTCTGCTCTGGCCGATCAAGCAGAAATACGGCAACGCCATCTCCTGGGCCGATCTGATCATCCTGGCGGGCAACTGCGCCCTTGAGTCGATGGGGTTGACACCCTTCGGTTTTGCCGGCGGCCGCGTTGATATCTGGGAGCCTGAGGCCGACATCGACTGGGGTCAGGAGACCACCTGGCTGGCCGATGAGCGCTACAGCGGGGATCGCCAGTTGGAGACCCCGCTGGCGGCCGTGCAGATGGGACTGATCTATGTCAATCCGGAGGGCCCCAACGGTGTTCCTGATCCGGTGGCCTCGGGTCGCGATGTGCGCGAGACGTTCTTACGCATGGCCATGAATGACGAGGAGTCGGTGGCCCTGATTGCTGGTGGCCACACCTTTGGCAAGGCCCATGGCGCCTGCAGCGAAGAGCTGCTGGGACCAGCGCCGGAGGGAGCTCCCTTGGAGGCGCAGGGCATGGGTTGGCACAACCCTTTCGGCACTGGTAAGGGCGCTGACACGATGACCAGTGGCATCGAAGGGGCGTGGAAGCCCCATCCCACCCGTTGGGACATGGGCTATTTCGAAATGCTGTTCAGCTACGAGTGGGATCTGGTCAAAAGCCCGGCCGGGGCGTGGCAGTGGTCTGCTCGGGATGTGCATGAAGACCATCTCATCCCCGATGCCCATGACCCCACTAAAAAGCATCCGCCGATGATGACCACGGCAGATCTTTCGCTGCGCTTTGATCCGATCTACGAACCGATCGCGCGCCGGTTTTATCAGAATCCGCAGGCGTTTGCCGATGCCTTCGCCCGGGCCTGGTTCAAGCTCACCCATCGCGATCTTGGGCCCAAGTGCCTCTATCTGGGTCCGGATGTGCCGGCTGAAGACCTGATCTGGCAGGACCCGATCCCGCCGCTGGATCACCCCCTGATTGGGGCCAACGCCATCGCCGATCTCAAGGCCAGAGTGCAGGCCTCTGGGCTAACGGTCCCCGAGCTGATCGCGACGGCCTGGGCTTCCGCCTCCACGTTCCGAGGATCCGATAAGCGCGGAGGCGCCAATGGTGGCCGCATTCGACTGGCCCCCCAGAACGGCTGGGCCGTGAACCAGCCCCCCCAGCTGGCCCGGGTGCTGGAGGTGCTCGGCACCATTGCGCGGGACTTCAACACGGGTCGCAGTGATGGCTGCTGTGTGTCCATGGCCGATCTGATCGTGCTGGCTGGGTGCAGCGCGGTCGAGGTGGCCGCCGCAGCGTCGGGTTACCGGTTGGCGGTGCCCTTCCGACCCGGTCGCAACGATGCGTCCCAGGAGCAGACCGATGGGGCTTCTTTTGCCGCGCTTGAGCCCCAGGCCGATGGCTTCCGCAACTACCAGAAGGCGGCCATGACCATACCGGCCGAGCACTTGTTGCTAGATCGAGCCCAACTACTGGGCCTCAGCGCTCCGGAGATGACCGTGCTTGTCGGCGGCCTGCGTGTGTTGGGAGCCAACACAGAGGGCTCTCCCCACGGTGTGCTGACCGAGCGGGTGGGTCAGCTGAGTAATGACTTCTTCGTGAATCTGCTCGACATGGCTACGGTTTGGACGCCTAGCTCTGACGCCGGAGATAGCTTCGAAGGCCGGGATCGCGCTAGCGGAACCCTGCGTTGGAGCTGTACGCGGGTGGATTTGGTGTTTGGCTCTAATTCTCAGCTGCGGGCCATTGCGGAGGTATATGCCCAAGCCGATGGTGCTGGGCGGTTTGTGCGCGATTTCATCGCCGCCTGGACCAAGGTGATGGAATTGGATCGCTTCGACCAAGTCGCGGTGGGTTGAGCAGGCCATAAAAAAGC
Organism: Synechococcus sp. UW140; assembly: GCA_945860085.1. Classification (GTDB taxonomy): domain Bacteria; phylum Cyanobacteriota; class Cyanobacteriia; order PCC-6307; family Cyanobiaceae; genus BAIKAL-G1. Next base: position 12,716 of record CAMAPJ010000044.1, read on the forward strand.
CCCGCCGGAAGGCGGGGCTTTTATTTCAGCCTGATGATTTTCAGCCTGATGCTCTTCAGCCCAGCGCTAAGGCCTTCGCGACCACATTCTCTACCGTGAAGCCAAACTTCTCTAGGCACACCGGGCCCGGCGCTGAGGCACCGAAGCGGTCGATCGAAACGGTATCACCGTCGAAGCCGGAGTATTTGTGCCAGCCGAAGGAGCTCGAGGCTTCCACCACTAGGCGCTTGCGCACTGCGGCTGGTAGCACCGATTCGCGGTAGGCGGCGTCCTGCTCGTCAAACAGTTCCACACAAGGCATCGATACGACCCGCACCTTCTTGCCGGCAGCCCGCAATTCGGTGGCGGCCTTGGTGCAGAGCTCCAGTTCGGTGCCGGAGCCGATCAGGATCAGCTCGGGGGTTCCGTTGCTGTCTTCCAACACATATCCGCCCTTGGCCACGGCAGCAGCGGTGGAATTGGCCTGGTTGGCCATGGCCTGACGGCTGAGGGCCAGCACCGTGGGCCGCTTGCGGTTGGTGATCGCCACCTGATAAGCGCCGCTGGTTTCGTTGCCGTCGCCGGGGCGGATCACCAGCAGGTTGGGGATGGCGCGCAGGTTGGCCAGGGTTTCCACCGGCTGGTGGGTGGGGCCGTCTTCGCCCAGACCGATTGAGTCGTGGGTAAGCACGTAGATCACACCCAGCTCGCTCAGGGCCGAGAGGCGGATGGCGCCGATCATGTAGCCGGCAAATACCAGGAAGGTGCCGCCGTAGGGCACCAGGCCGCTGCCGTGATAGGCCAGGCCATTCAGGATCGCCGCCATAGCGTGCTCGCGCACGCCGAAGTGGAGGTAGCGGTTGGCTTCGGCGCCCTTCTGGAAGCCCTTCTCGCCCTTGATGTCGGTGAGGTTGGAGTGGGTGAGGTCGGCGGAACCGCCGATCAGCTCGGGCAGGTTGGGGCCGATCGCGTTGAGGGCGTTGTAAGAGTGCTGGCGGGTAGCGAGGCCCTTGTCATCGGCCGTGAAGCTGGCCAGGTTGGCATCCCAGCCCTGGGGGAGTTCGCCCCGCAGCTGGCGCTCGAACTGGGCCGCCTCGGCGGGGTACTTGGCGCGATAGGTGACGAGGGCGGCGTTCCACTCGGCTTCTGCCGCAGCACCACGGGTCACGGCCTGGCGCCACTGGTCGTACGACTCTTGGGGCACCTCGAAGGGGCCGTAGCTCCAGTCCAGGGCCTGGCGGGTCAGGGCCGCTTCCTCGGCGCCAAGGGCCGCGCCATGCACACCGGCGGTGTTGGCCTTATTGGGCGAGCCGTAGCCGATTGTGGTGGTCACCTTTATCATTGAGGGACGGTCGGTGACGGCCTTGGCCGCTTTGATCGCCTTGGCGATGCCATCCACATCGGTGTTGCCATCAGCCACGTGTTGGACGTGCCAGCCGTAGGCCTCGTAGCGCTTCAGCACATCTTCAGTGAAGGAAACATTGGTGTTTCCGTCGATGGTGATGTGGTTGTCGTCGTAGAGGGCGATCAGTTTGCCCAGGCCCAGGTGGCCGGCCAGGGAGGCGGCTTCACTGGAGATGCCCTCCTGGTGGCAGCCGTCGCCCATGATCACGTAGGTGTAGTGATCAACGAGTTTGACGTCGGCCTTGTTGAACTTGGCGGCTAGGTGGGCCTCGGCGATCGCCAGACCTACGGCGTTAGCAATGCCCTGGCCCAAGGGGCCGGTGGTGACTTCGACGCCCGCTGTTTCAAATGTCTCGGGGTGGCCTGGGGTGCGGGAGCCCCACTGGCGGAACTGCTGGATGTCCTCGATCGTCACCGAGTCGTAGCCGCTCAGGTGCAGCAAGGCGTAAAGCAGCATGCAGCCGTGGCCAGCCGACAGCACGAAGCGGTCCCGGTTGAACCAGTTGGGATTCTTGGGGTTGTGCTTCAGCACCCGATCCCAGAGGGCGTAGGCCATCGGGGCTGCGCCCATGGGCAGGCCCGGGTGGCCGGAATTCGACTTGTTGATCGCGTCGATCGCCAGGAAGCGAATGCTGTTAACGCAGAGCGTGTCGACGGAGACGGGTGCGGCGACCATGGTGACGGGCGGGTGAGGGTGGGGCGATCGGCCGGCGAAGGCACGGGCTGGGGGTGAACCCGGCTCAGCTGATTCGACGGAAGGCGAGGCAGACGTTGTGGCCTCCAAACCCGAAGGAATTGGACAGCACCACGTTCAGTGTCTGTTCCCGGGCCTGGTTGGGAACGACATCCAGATCACATGCAGGATCGGGATTTTGGTAATTGATCGTAGGCGGCACGAGGTTGTGGCCAATGGCCAGAACCGCTGCAACCGCCTCGATGCCGCCGCTGCCCCCGAGGAGGTGGCCAGTCATCGATTTGGTTGAGCTCACCGGAATCTGGTAAGCCCGCTCGCCCAGGGCCGATTTGATCGCGGACGTTTCGTTGCTGTCGTTGGCCTGGGTGCTGGTGCCGTGGGCGTTGACGTAATCAACATCGGCGGCCTCGATGCGGGCATCGGCCAGGGCCAAACGCATGGCCTCGGCGCCGCCGATTCCACCTGGTGTCGGCGAGGTGATGTGGTGGGCATCGCAGGTCATGCCGTAGCCCACTACCTCGGCCAGGATCTCGGCGCCGCGGGCACGGGCGTGCTCCAGGCTTTCCAGCACAATCACGCCGGCTCCTTCGCCGATCACGAAGCCGTTGCGCTCAGCATCAAAAGGACGGCTGGCCGTGGCCGGGTCGTCATTGCGGAAGGAGAGGGCCTTGGCGCTGGCAAAACCAGCCACCCCCAGGGGTGTGATCGCTGATTCAGCTCCACCGCAGACCATGGCATCGGCCAGGCCCATCTGGATCAGGCGGTAGGCGTCGCCGATGGCGTTGGAGCCGGCGGCGCAGGCTGTGGCCACGGCGGAACTGGGTCCCTTGGCACCTAGGGCGATCGCCGCCAGGCCGGTAGCCATGTTGGGGATCATCATCGGCACGCAGAAGGGGCTGACCCGGTCGGGGCCCCGTTCGGCCAATACATGGGCCTGGGTCTCCATCATCAGGAGCCCGCCGACACCGGAACCAATGGCCGTGCCGACCCGGTTGGCGTTGCTGGCATCGATCGTTAGGCCGGCATGGGCCACGGCCTGTTTGGCGGCGACCACGCCGAACTGGCAGAAGCGATCCCAGCGCTTGGCTTCCTTCGGTTCAATGAAGCCGCGAGGATCAAAGCCCTTCACTTCCGCCGCAAAGCGGCAGGCATGGCGCGCTGCATCAAACAGGGTGATCGGCGCCACCCCGTTTTTGCCGGTGCTGAGACCTTCCCAATACGTGGGAACGTCATTGCCGATCGGTGTAACCGCGCCCAGGCCCGTGACCACGACGCGGTGGAGACCCTCCACCATCCGGATCCTCAGGCCTGCTTGTCCTGGATGTACTTAACGGCGTCACCGACGGTGGTGATGCCTTCGGCAGCCTCATCGGGGATTTCGATGTCGAAAGCCTCTTCCAGGGCCATTACTAGCTCGACGGTGTCGAGGGAGTCAGCGCCCAGGTCGTTCTGGAAGTTGGATTCGGGCTTGACTTCGGCCACATCAACGCTGAGCTGCTCGGCAACGATCGAGCGCACTTTCTCGAGGATCGCTTCCTGGGACATGGCCACGGTGTGGGAGGGCCGCATCCTACGGGTCGGCCTGATGGGGGCTCCCTCGCCAGCACTGGGGCCCCTTCGCCTGCAGAGGCCAGCCGGGCCGCGCGCTCGCCCCAGATTGGCTTCGTAGGGACTTCGTATGAACAAGGGTGACGGCCGGCGCCCTTGCCTGGGACCGGGCCGGATCGCTTGGGTACCTTGGGCACCACGCCGTTTGCTTCCGGCCCGGGCATGTCCCATTCCGTCAAGATCTACGACACCTGCATTGGCTGCACCCAGTGTGTGCGCGCCTGCCCTCTCGATGTGCTCGAGATGGTTCCTTGGGATGGCTGTAAGGCCGCCCAGATCGCTTCATCGCCCCGCACCGAAGACTGCGTCGGTTGCAAGCGCTGTGAAACGGCTTGCCCCACCGACTTCCTCTCGATTCGCGTCTATCTAGGCGACGAAACCAGCCGCTCCATGGGTCTGGCCTACTAACACTCCACCCACTCCGCATAAGCTCAAGCCTGGCCCCGGCCGGGCTTTTTTTGTGCCTTCACGATCGGTATGTGCGGCATCGTTGCGGTGATCGGTTCGCGGGAGGCGGCCCCCCTGTTGCTGGAGGGCCTGCGCCAGCTGGAATACCGGGGCTACGACTCCGCCGGCCTGGCCACGGTTGAGGCGCCGGCTAGCGGAGCTCTGGCCGAGTCCGGCCGGCTCACCTGCCTGCGGGCTGAAGGCAAACTCGTCAATCTCACGGCCCGTTTCGACGCCGTCGGCGCCCCGGGGCACTGCGGCATTGGCCACACCCGCTGGGCCACCCACGGCAAGCCTGAGGAGCGCAACGCCCACCCCCACCTCGATGGCAGCGGCCAGGTGGCTGTGGTGCAGAACGGCATCATTGAAAACCACCGCAGCCTGCGCGAGCAGCTTCAGGCCGAGGGCGTGCTGTTCCGCTCCGACACCGACACCGAGGTCATCCCGCACCTGCTCGCTCGCCAGCTGGTCTCCCTCCAGGAGCAGGGCCGCGTCGCCAGCGGCAACCTGCTCCTGGAGGCGGTTCAGGGGGTGTTACCCCAGCTCCAAGGTGCCTATGCCCTGGCCGTCGTTTGGGCGTCGGTGCCGGGCGCCCTGGTGGTGGCCCGCCGGCAGGCGCCCCTGCTGATCGGCCTGGGCGAGGGCGAATTCCTCTGCGCCAGCGACACTCCGGCCCTGGCCGGTTTCACCCGCACGATCCTGCCCCTTGAGGATGGCGAGGTGGCCCTGCTCACCCCCCTGGGGATCGAGCTCTACAACGGCTTGGGCGAGCGCCAGCAGCGCAACCCCTCCCTGCTTACGGGCACCGAGCACGTGGCGGACAAGCGCAGCTTCCGCCATTTCATGCACAAGGAGATCCACGAGCAGTCGGAAACGGCTGCCCTGTGGGTGGCGCGGCACCTGCCCGAGCTGGGCAGCGAGCCTGGCGCTACCGGCACCCTGGCGGGCCTCGGCGGCAACCCGGCCGGCTCCTCCCTAGTGGCCCTACCCCTCGATGAGGCCGTGTTTGAGGGGGTGGAGCGGATTCAGATCCTGGCCTGTGGCACCAGTCGCCATGCCGCCTTGGTGGGGGCCTACCTGCTCGAACAGCTGGCGGGCCTGCCGACCTCGGTGTTTTATGCCAGCGAATTTCGCTATGCGCCGCCGCCGCTCAGCCCCCACACCCTCACGATCGGCGTCACCCAATCCGGCGAAACCGCCGACACCCTGGCGGCCTTGCTGATGGAGCAGGAGCGGCGCCTGCGGGTGGCCGATCCCGCCTTTGCGCCCAAACTGCTGGGTATCACCAACCGGCCGGAAAGCTCCCTCGGCCGGCTTGTGCCCCACATCCTCGATATTGGCGCCGGCATCGAGGTGGGCGTGGCGGCCACCAAGACGTTCCTGGCCCAGCTTCTGGCCTTCTACGGCCTGGCCCTGGCCTTTGCCGAGCGGCGCGGCGGCGGTGTCCAGGGACCCGCCAAGCTGCGCTCCCTGGTGGCGGGTCTGCGCCTGCTGCCGGCCCAGTTGCAGCAGCTGGTGATCGACCATGACCAGCGCTGCGCCGACCTGGCCCACCTGTTCAGCGACACCCAGGACGTGATTTTCCTGGGGCGGGGCATCAACTATCCAATTGCCCTCGAGGGCGCCCTCAAGCTCAAGGAGATCAGCTACATCCACGCCGAGGGCTACCCGGCCGGTGAGATGAAGCATGGGCCGATCGCCCTGCTCGACGCCCGGGTGCCCGTGGTGTCGATCGCCATGCCGGGCCTGGTCTTTGAGAAGGTGCTCTCCAATGCCCAGGAGGCCAAGGCCCGCGATGCCCAGCTGATCGGTGTGGCCCCCGAGGGCCCCGACACCGACCTGTTCGACACGCTGCTGCCGGTGCCCGAGGTGGATGAGTTGCTCAGCCCCCTGCTGACCGTGATCCCGATGCAGCTACTCAGCTATCACATCGCTGCCCACCGGGGCCTCGATGTTGATCAGCCCCGCAACCTGGCCAAGAGTGTCACGGTGGAATAGGCACACAGGACTAGGACGTTCTACCCAGGCTTGTCTGGGCAGGCTTCAGGCTCAGTGGGCCGTTCCAGCTGTGCCGGCTGGGGGAGACAGCGGCTCAGCTGCTGCGGCCGTAGCGGTCTTCGAAGCGAACGATGTCGTCTTCGCCTAGGTAGGGGCCGCTCTGTACTTCGATCAGTTCCACCGGGATGCGGCCGGGGTTGGAGAGGCGGTGCTTGGAGCCCAGGGGGATATAGGTGCTCTGGTTTTCGCCCACCAGCTCCTCGATGCCGTCCTTTTCGACCAGGGCCGTGCCCTGCACGACCACCCAGTGCTCGGCCCGGTGGTGGTGCATTTGCAGGGAGAGGCTGGCGCCTGGATTGACCATGATTTTCTTCACCTGCCAGCGCTCGCCTTCGGTGACGCCGTCGTAGGAGCCCCAGGGGCGGTAGATGCGGCGATGGGCCTTGCCCTCTGGGGCCCCCTGTCGCTCCAGCAGTCCCACCACGGTCTTGACGTCCTGGGCCCGGTCCCGGTGGGCCACCAGCACCACGTCATCGGTTTCAACCACCACCAGGTCTTCGACCCCTAGCCCCACCACCAGCCGGTGTTCGCTGCGCAGGTAGCAATTGCGCGAGCCCTCGTTGATCACGCGGCCGCGCAACACATTGCCGTCGCTGTCCTGGTCGGCTGTTTCCCAGAGGGCGCTCCAGCTGCCCACATCGCTCCAGCCGGCTTCTAGGGGGATCACCACCCCCAGGTTGGTGCGTTCCATCACGGCCACGTCGATGGCCACATTCGGGCAGGCGCCAAAGGCGACCGGCTCCAGCCGCAGGAAATCGAGGTCGGCGGTCTCCTGTTCCAGGGCCGCGCGGCAGGCGCTCACCACCTCCGGGGCCAGGCGCGCCAGTTCCGCCAGCACGGCACTGGCGCGAAACAGGAACATGCCGCTGTTCCAGGTGAAGCGGCCGGAGGCGAGGAACTGCTCGGCGGTGGCCCGATCCGGCTTCTCCACAAACCGGACGATCGGCACAGGCGTAGCCGGGCCGTCGCCCAAGGTCAGGGTTTCGGCCGCCTCGATGTAGCCATAGCCCGTTTCCGGCGCCGTCGGCACGATGCCGAAGGTCACCAGCTGGCCGGCCAGGGCGGCGGGCACACCGGCGGCAACCGTGGACCGGAAACGGCTGGCGTCGCGGATCACGTGGTCGGCGGCGAGCACCAGCAGCAGGGGGTCGGCGCCGCTGGAGGTGGCCTGCAGGGCGGCGACTGCCACGGCCGGGGCCGTGTTGCGGCCGCTCGGTTCGAGCAGGATCGCCGCCGGCTCCGTGCCGTTCTGGCGCATCTGCTCGGCCACGATGAAGCGGTGGTCCTCGTTGCAGATCAGCAGGGGCGGCGCCAGGTTGGCCAGCCCGCTGAGGCGTTGCTGGGTTTGTTGCAGCAAGGTGGCTTCGCCGCTGCCGGCCAGGGCCCAATACTGTTTCGGGTAACTAGCCCGTGACAGGGGCCAGAGCCGGGTGCCCGTGCCCCCGCAGAGGATCACAGGCACCAGGGAGGTCTGGGCCGTCGCCGGGTCAGCCACGTGCTGCGCACTTGAAGTGCCCCCATTCAACCGAACCCGCGGCCGAAGCCCGCGCCGAGGACGGCGATGGGACGTGACGGGCCGGTCTGGTCGCTCAGATCTCCAGTAGCCCGGGCGGTGGCGTGATCCCCAGCCAGCCCTCGGCGAGGTGAACCTGGGGCACGATCGGCTCCACGAACGGGATCAGGATCCGGCGCGGCTTGGCCTGGCCGGTGGGTTTGGCGGGGCCGGCTGGCTTAGCCGTTTCCGCTGGTGTGCCGGCTTCGGCTGGTTGGTCTGCTTCGGCGGGGGGGGCCGCTTCCGGGGGAGTGTCCGCTGCAGCGGGCGCCGTCAGTTCCACTTCCAGCAGGTCGTTGCCGGCATGGAGCAGGTCGCTGACGCGGCCGATCACGCTGCCATCGGCGAGCAGACGCACCTCCAACCCCACCAGATCAAGCAGGTGGAATTCGCCCTCAGCCAGGGGCGGCCGGTCGCTGGCGGGCACCAGCAGGGCCTGCCCCACCAGGGCTTCGGCGCTGGCTCGATCGTTGATGCCTTCCAGGCGCAACACATAGAGCTCCCTGCCCGGCAGCTGGCGGCCGCTGAGCAGGGTCACCGCTTTGGCCGGCCCCGTGCGGCCCTGGAGCCAGCGCCGGCCCGGAACCGTGAAGCGTTCGGGGAAATCACTCAGGGGATTGAGCCGCAATTCCCCTTGCAGCCCCTGGGCTGACACCAGCCGGCCCACTTCCAGCAACTCGCCGGGGTCGTCGCCAGCGGGTCCGCTCGCCAGCGGGCTGGCCTGAGCCCTGGTCTGAATCTTGGCCTGATCAGGTGTCTGATTGGTGGCCTGTTGCGCCATGGGTCCAGCCTGGGCCGTTAGCCTTGATCATGGCCCCACGACCAGGCGCTTCCATGGCCGACTCCCTGCCGATCTTGCCCGGCTCCACCGTCGTGGTGCGCGATCAACGCTCCATCTACGACGGCTACCGCGGTTTTGTGCAACGCATCAGTGGTTCTCGGGCGGCGGTGCTGTTTGAGGGGGGCAACTGGGACAAGTTGATCACCGTGCCCCTGACCACCCTCGAACCGGTCTGATCCAGCCCTTTCCCCCCTGGGCCGGGGCCCCCGGAGCCAGCCAGCCGGCCACAACCCCATGGTCGCCAGGGCTCAGGCTTAAAACCAGCCAATGTCCGGGCTCGGCCGCCTCAGGCGCGACGGGCTGGTTTGGAATCCTTCGGTTGCACGACCTCGAGCGCCATTCGGGCGGCCTGTTGTTCGGCCAGCCGGCGGGAGCCCCCCCAACCCTCACCCAGCTCCCGCTCGCCTAGGGCCACGGCGCAGTGGAAGCGCCGGAGGTTGCCGTGGATTTGGTTGCACTCGCGGCTGCTGTAGCGGGGCAGGCCCAGGCCTTGGGCCTGGCTCCATTCTTGGAGGGCTGTCTTCCAGTTGTGTAAGTGGGGATCGGCCTGGAGTTCGGCGCTTGTGTGCTGCCAGTGGGGCGTTAGCCAGCGGTGCACCGGCTCTAGGTCGCCCCAGATGCGATAGAGGGCGCCGATCACGGCTTCGCAGGCCTCGGCCCGCAAGGTGGCCCGGCCACTCGGGTCGCCGGCGGCAATTGGGCCGATGCGCAACACCGCCTCGATTTGGCAAGCCTTGCCTAGTTCAGCCAGCCAGCGGTCGCTCACCAGCTGGGCCCGCAGGGCCGAGCGCTCGCCCACGCTCAGTCCCGGGTGGTGGCGCTCCAGGAATTCAGCCGCCGCCAGCCGCAACACCGCATCGCCTAAGAACTCCAGCTGCTCATGGTTGAAGGCCAGCCCGGCGGAGGTGTGGGTCAGGGCCTCATCGAGGGGCGCGAGCACCGAGCCGTTGGCGTTGGCGTTGGCGTTGGCGTTGGAGGTGGAGGTGGAGGTGGTGTTGGCGTTGATTTTGGCGGGGGCGGGATCAAGGCCCAGGCTGGCGAGAAAGGCCAGCAACTGCCGCTGGCGATCGGGCGTCATCAGATGGGGCGACTCGGGTTGGCGCGAGGTGGTTGGTGCGGGCTGGGCTGGGGCGAGCCCAAGGCGGGCTGGGATGGGGGTGAAAGCAGGACGTAAGCCGGGTTCTGTTCATCCCAGCGGGACCGGAGCCCTGCTGGGGGGGTGATCATCTGTCTGGGACCGCCGTTACCGGCGGCCTCGAGCGGCGCACGTGTGTCGGGACGGGTGTCATGGCCAACCGTTGTCCCTGGGCCTTGCTCCTAGCCGGGGTTTACCGAGCCAGCACCTCTCGATGCTGCTGGTGCGCTCTTACCGCACCCTTGCACCCTTGCCTGTGCTGCCTGGGTTGCCCCTGGACGGCCATCGGCGGTGTGTTTCTGTGGCACTCTCCTCACGGTCACCCGCACTGGGCGTTACCCAGCAAGCCTGGCCATTGGGGAGCCCGGACTTTCCTCAACCGGCCCAGGCCACCCGACCGAAGCCGGTGTGCCCATGCCGATCGCGATCACCTCGCCTGCTTTCACAGCCCATAATGCCGGCAGGGGTCTGACCCCACCGGGGGCTGTAGCTCAGCCGGATAGAGCGACGGTTTCCTAAACCGTAGGTCGTGGGTTCGAGCCCCGCCAGCCCCGTTCTTTAAAAGCCCAGCTCTAGCAAGGGTTCTCAGGGAAGCAAGGGCCGAAAAAGCTGCTTTAGCTGCCCCGTCCCGTTAGGCAAAAAACTAGGCAAATCGGCCCGGATCGACCACGATTAGGCAAATGGTTAGGCAAATCGGGTGCCTCCGTCCGACCCCTGGCTCATTCGCCAGAACACCGCGCTGAAACTGAAAGGTCACGGGGTCACCCTCGATGTGGCAGGGGGTCGGGTGCGCCTGCGGGCGACCATGCCGCCGCGGCCTGCAGATCCGCCCGGTTCCGAGCCCAGGCAGCACCGCATCAGCACCGGTCTTGCCTACCCGGATCAGGCCAGCGAGTCGCTGCAGCTGGCTGAGCAGCTGGGCAACGCCCTGGAGCGCCACCGGCTAGGGGTGGAGCCCTTCGACTGGACGCCCTG